>DYSC01000040.1 GCA_020726365.1 Porphyromonas sp. | reverse complement strand
AATAATTGGTATACTTTTGAATTGAAATACTGGTACACTTTTCAATTAATATAAAAAGGCGAATTAATAATCAAAAAACCTACTGCCATTACATTAGGCATGGGTAAAAGGTATAAGAAAATTAAGGTAAGTCATTTGGTATAAGAATAAATCCCCTGCTCTTTAATTCGTATTGCGGCAACCCATTTGCTGAGAGCGTTTAGCTTTAACCGCATGCTATTAAAGAAGGATGTTGTTAGTATGAAATTTATTCTTCGTCCCCATTTGTCGGTTATCAGTTGTATAAGAAACAAAAGTTGTAATAATAATATCACAAATTCTTCAATATATTTTCTTAATTCAATGTAAAACTGTATTTTTGTAATCAATTTACCGGAAGTATGACGAATAAGCACGATGAACTAATCAACGCATTTGAAACGAAACTGCGAAAACTTATTTCGGAGTACGAGTCATTACGGGAGCAAAACGAGCAGTTGAAGGCAGCATTAGAGCGCAAACAAGAAGATTTAATGCATGCACATCAACAGTTTCTCGAAATCCGGAACAATTACGATCGGTTGCGCGTTGCCCGAAATTTGGGCGTTACCGAAGAGGAACGTGTGGAATCGAAACGGCGCATTAATAAAATTGTGCGTGAAATTGATAAGTGTTTGGCGCTTTTGAACGAATAGAGCGATGAATAGAGGCGAAGAAGAATTTAAGATACATATCCAAATTGATGGAGTACGTTTACCTTTAACAGTTAAACGTAACGAGGAGGAAATATATCGCAAGGCCGAAAAAATAGTGGTAAAGTTTATCAACGATTACCAAAAAATTTACAGCCAGAAATCGTACACCGAAATATTAACGTACGTGGCTTTCAGGTTAGCGGTTGCGCTTACCAAACAAAATTCGAGCGAAGATATTGCCCCGTTGGCAGAACGTATTCAGAAACTCGATGACGAATTGAAAGCCTTACTTGCTTCATAACAAGACATTTATATTGATTTTACGCATATCGTAAAATGCTGCATCAACTTATCTGAGTTGACTGTGTTGTTTTACGGAATGCGTTTTTTGTAACAACTAATTTTACAAATTCTTAATTCTTAATTTTTAATTCTTAATTTTAAAAATATGCTAACTATACTAATCGGAGTGGTTGCATTTGTTGTTGGCTCGGGAGGTACTTACATGCTTTTCAAGGTAATAAACAAAAAGGCAATACTCGAAGCAGAGGCTGAAGCTGAACTGCTCAAAAAAAATAAATTGATTGAGGCAAAAGAGAAATTTATTGCCCTGAAAGTAGAACATGAACAACAGGTTGCGCAGCGCAATGAAAAAGTACAGGAACGCGAAGTAAGACTTCAACAACGCGAAATGCAACTTAATCAGAAACAAAGCGAAACGCAACGCAAAATGAACGAAGCTGATGCTTTGCGCGAAACGCACGAACAACAACTTACTGTTATCGAACATAAGAAAAAAGAATTAGATACCCTTAATCGCCACGCTCAGGAACAACTCGAAACTGTTTCGGGTTTATCGGCAGATCAAGCTAAGGCACAGTTGGTAGAAGCCTTGAAAGACGAAGCCAAAACAAATGCCATGTCGTACATCAACGACATTATGGAAGAGGCTAAAATGACCGCAAATAAAGAGGCTAAAAGAATTGTAATTGAAAGTATTCAGCGTGTAGCCACCGAAACTGCCATCGAAAATTCAGTTACTGTTTTTCATATTGACTCTGATGAGGTTAAAGGACGTATTATTGGTCGCGAAGGACGTAATATCCGTGCGCTGGAAGCTGCAACAGGCGTTGAAATAATTGTGGACGACACCCCCGAAGCCATTGTACTTTCGGCATTCGACCCTGTTCGCCGCGAGATAGCCCGACTTTCGTTGCACCAATTGGTAACCGATGGTCGTATTCACCCTGCCCGCATCGAAGAAGTAGTAAACAAAGTGCGTAAACAGGTAGAAGAAGAAATTGTAGAAATTGGGAAACGTACCACTATCGACCTTGGAGTGCATGGTTTGCACCCTGAACTAATTCGCATGGTTGGTAAAATGAAATACCGTTCGTCGTACGGACAAAACTTATTACAGCACTCACGCGAAGTAGCAAACCTCTGTGCTACAATGGCTTCGGAACTCGGGTTAAATCCTAAAAAAGCCAAACGTGCCGGATTGTTGCACGATATTGGTAAAGTGCCTGATGATGAACCGGAATTGCCACACGCACTGCTTGGTATGCGTTTGTGCGAAAAATACAAAGAGAAACCGGACATTTGTAATGCAGTAGGCGCTCACCACGACGAAGTGGAAATGGAAACATTGTTAGCTCCGATTGTTCAGGTGTGTGATGCCATTTCAGGAGCTCGTCCGGGTGCCCGTCGCGAAATTGTGGAAGCGTACATTAAACGATTGAACGACCTTGAAAATTTGGCACTTTCGTATCCGGGCGTAATGAAAACCTATGCTATTCAGGCTGGTCGTGAACTTCGTGTAATTGTGGGTGCTGATAAAATCGACGATAAAGAAACCGAATTGCTTTCGTTCGATTTAGCTAAAAAAATTCAGGATGAAATGACCTATCCGGGACAGGTTAAAATCACGGTAATTCGTGAAACTCGTGCTGTTAGTTACGCAAAATAGCTTAAATTCTTTACTTTGATAAAGAAAAAAACAGACCGATAAATAAAATAAAGGGCAGTTCAAAGTGTTTGGCTGCCTTTTTTATTCTCTTTTTTTGTGTATTTTTGTACTCTTAATAAATTGATAATTACGAATGAATAACATCCGCAATTTTTGCATTATTGCCCATATCGATCATGGTAAAAGCACATTAGCCGACCGATTATTGGAATATACCAATACTGTATCCGGAAAGGAAATGCAGGCACAGGTGCTCGACAATATGGATCTGGAGCGTGAGCGTGGCATTACCATTAAAAGTCATGCTATTCAAATGAATTACCGGCAGAATGGTGAAGAATATGTTTTTAACCTAATTGATACGCCCGGACACGTTGATTTTTCGTACGAAGTTTCGCGTTCGATTGCTGCCTGCGAAGGTGCATTGCTTATTGTGGATGCTACACAAGGTATTCAGGCTCAAACAATTTCGAATTTATACATGGCCATTGAACATGATTTGGAAATTATTCCGATTATGAATAAAATGGACATGGACAATGCTATGCCCGAGGAAGTAGAAGACCAGATTGTAGATTTGCTTGGCTGTAAACCCGAAGAGATTATTCGTGCTAGCGGTAAAACCGGTATGGGTGTTAATGATATTCTCGAAGCCATTGTAAATCGTGTTCCTGCTCCCAAAGGCGACCCCGAAGCACCGCTTCAATGCCTGATTTTCGATTCTGTTTTCAATTCATTTCGGGGCATTATTGCATATTTTAAAATTGAAAATGGTACCATCAACAAAGGCGATTTCGTAAAGTTTATAAATACTGAAAAAGAGTATTATGCCGAGGAAATTGGTATTTTACGCTTGGACATGCAACCAGCTACAACCTTGAGTGCTGGCAATGTAGGCTATATTATTTCGGGCATTAAAACATCGAAAGAAGTAAAAGTGGGCGATACGATTACCCATGTTAAACGCCCTGCATCGACATCAATCGCCGGATTTCAGGAAGTAAAACCCATGGTTTTTGCAGGCGTTTATCCAATCGAAACAGAAGATTTTGAGGATTTGCGAACTGCCATTGAAAAATTACAATTGAATGATGCGTCGCTTACTTTCGAAGCAGAATCATCTGTGGCGCTGGGTTTTGGCTTCCGTTGCGGATTTTTGGGAATGCTACACATGGAAATTATTCAGGAACGACTCGACCGCGAGTTCGACATGAATGTGATTACCACTGTGCCCAACGTTTCGTACAATGTATATACCATCAAAGGCGATTTAATCGAAGTACATAATCCTTCGGGGCTGCCTGATATTATGTCCATCGATCGCATTGAGGAGCCCTATATTCGGGCGTCCATTATTACCCGTACCGACTATATTGGTCAGATTATGACCCTTTGTTTGGGTAAACGGGGCGAACTTATTAAGCAAAATTATATTTCGGGTAACCGTATGGAATTGATTTACGATTTGCCGCTGGGCGAAATTGTATTTGATTTTTACGACCGGCTGAAAAGTATTTCGAAAGGATACGCTTCCTTCGATTATCATTCGAATGGTTTCCGTCCATCAAAATTAATTCGACTCGACATTTTACTCAATAGCGAACCAGTTGATGCTTTGTCGTGCTTAATTCATGTTGATAATGCCCTTACACTGGGTCGCCGTATGTGCGAAAAATTAAAAGAATTAATTCCGCGTCAACAGTTTGATATTGCTGTTCAAGCAGCCATAGGAGCTAAAATTATTTCGCGCGAAACCATTAAAGCTGTACGCAAAGACGTTACGGCAAAATGTTATGGTGGAGATATTTCGCGGAAACGTAAATTGTTAGAAAAACAGAAAAAAGGGAAAAAACGCATGAAACAAATTGGAAATGTAGAAGTGCCACAAAAGGCGTTTTTAGAAGTTTTGAAATTGGATTAATTTTTTTTAATACTTTGTGAAAATTTTAGCCTTAGATTAGCTCATATATTTTTTAGTCCTTTAAAAAAAACAGTATCTTTGCAGCTTTATTTTGTGTATTTCAGAACTAAAACAAATAAATAAAATACTATGTCAGTACTATCAGGACATATCTCTCAAATTATCGGACCAGTTGTCGACGTTTTTTTCAATCTCGATGATAACGTTTCAAAATTACCATCCATTAACGATGCATTAAGCATTACCCGCAACAATGGAAAAGAGTTGATTGTAGAAGCACAACAGCATATTGGTGAAAATACAGTGCGCTGTGTTGCCATGGATTCGACCGATGGTTTAAGTCGTGGATTGAAAGTTGTTGCGCTTGGCGCTCCAATTTCGATGCCGGTAGGTGAGCAGGTAAAGGGACGGTTGATGAACGTTATAGGTGATTCGATTGATGGAATGAAAGACCTTGACAAAAAAGGTGCTTATCCAATTCACCGCGAACCACCAAAATTTGAGGATTTAACAACCAGTGAGCACATTCTGACCACCGGAATTAAGGTAATTGATTTGCTCGAACCTTATGTAAAAGGGGGTAAAATTGGTTTGTTTGGAGGTGCCGGTGTAGGTAAAACAGTGTTAATCATGGAATTGATTAACAACATTGCCAAAGGACACAGTGGTTTCTCTGTATTTGCAGGCGTGGGCGAACGCACCCGCGAAGGGAATGATTTGCTTCGCGAAATGATAGAGTCGGGCGTAATTCGTTACGGCGAAGAATTTAAAAAAGGCATGGAAAAAGGCGAGTGGGATTTGTCGAAAGTTGATTACGACGAAGTGGCAAAATCGCAAGCTACACTCGTTTTCGGACAAATGAACGAACCTCCAGGAGCTCGTTCTGCCGTAGCACTTTCTGGACTTACCGTGGCCGAGTCGTTCCGCGATGGTGGGGGCGAAGGTGGTAAAGATATTTTATTTTTTATAGATAATATTTTCCGTTTCACGCAAGCTGGTTCTGAGGTGTCGGCATTGTTGGGTCGTATGCCATCGGCTGTAGGCTATCAACCTACTTTGGCTACCGAAATGGGACGTATGCAGGAACGTATTACTTCTACCAAAAACGGTTCTATTACATCGGTTCAGGCGGTATATGTACCTGCTGATGACTTGACCGATCCTGCTCCGGCTACTACTTTTTCGCACTTGGATGCTACTACGGTTTTGAATCGTAAAATTGCTGAATTAGGTATTTTCCCTGCTGTGGATCCTTTAGAATCGACTTCACGCATTTTAAATCCACAGATAGTAGGAGAGGAGCATTACGAAACAGCACAACGGGTAAAACAGATTTTACAACGCAACAAAGAACTTCAAGATATTATTTCGATTTTAGGAATGGAAGAGTTGTCGGACGAAGACCGCCTGACTGTACAACGTGCACGTAAAGTGCAACGTTTTCTATCACAGCCGTTTGCCATGGCAACACAGTTCTCTGGAATTCCAGGTGTTATGGTTTCGATAGAGGATACTATCAAAGGATTTCAGATGATTTTGAATGGACAGTTAGACGAAATGCCCGAAATGGCATTTTTGAATGTTGGAACTATCGACGAAGCAATTGCCAAAGGACACAATTTAATGCGTCAAGCACGTAAAGGCGCAAAGAACTAATTAGAAGTATATTCTTTTATGCAAGATATTGAAGTTATTCAACATAAAATTTTTTAAATTCGAGGAGTCTGAGTTATGTTCGAATTTGATTTAGCTGCTCTTTTTTCTATTGAAAACAGAGTTTTAAAACAATCAGGAGAAAATACACATGCTGCAATTAATGATTTAAGTGAGGATGTTCGGACTAAAATTGATGATATTTATATTGCTTTGTCGCAATTAGCAAATAAGAAGGATTTGACAAAAAGAAATCCAATTGGTTATATAAAAAACGTAGAATAATGAAACTTGATATTGTATCTCCTGAAAAAGTATATTATTCGGGTGATGTAGCTTTAGTTACTTTGCCAGGAATTTTGGGTGCTTTTACCATACTCGAAAACCATGCACCAATAATATCAGCTTTACAAAAAGGCAATATCGTTTATAAACTAACGAATTCAGCGGAAAACACATTACACATTGAAGGTGGTTTTGCTGAAATTAACAACAATACAATCACTGTTTGTATTGAAAATGCTCAATAAAAAATGAAGGGATTGAGAAATAAACAACTGCTAATTTTAACGCTTCTTATTGTAGTAATGGGCTGGCTCGGTTGGTGGATTATGTCCACATATTTCAACCCACAGCTTTTTAATTATTATGCTATTATACCTGTTTCATATTATGTTGCAGGATTGGCATTGGTAACTGTTTTGTATAAAACAGATAAGGTAAGACCTCAACGTTTAGCTCAAGTTTATTTGTTGATGCACACGCTTAAGTTAGTTGTTTTTGGTGGTTTAGCTTTGATTTTCGTATTGGCATTAGGCATAAAAACAAAAATGTTTATTGTGGTTTATGCAGCTTACTACCTAATTTTTTTAGTATTTGAAACACTGGCATATTACAGTGTCGAAAAACACCTTAAAAATAATCGAAATGAATAGATTTCTTAAAATACTTATCATTGTATTCGGTAGTATATTTTCGGCAAACGTGACAATTGCTTCGGAAGTTAAAAATGAATCGGAGCCTATTAATGTTCGTGAATTTATTCTCGAACACGTATCTGATTCATATGGATGGCATATTACCAAAATTGGGGAATATCATATTTCAATTCCCTTACCAATAATTTTATACAGTAGCACATCGGGATGGCACGTTTTTTTATCATCTGCTTTTCATCATACGCCTGTACACGAAGGTTTTTATATAGCTCACGAAGGTGAATACAAAGGAAAAATTGTTGAAAAAACTGCTAATGGAACGGAAGTGAAACCATTTGACATATCAATAACCAAGAATGTATTATCACTTCTATTTAGCAGTACATTGCTGATTATTATTATTTTATCGGTGGCTCGTTCGTACAAAAAGAATGGTTTTGGACCCAAAAAAGGTTTTGTTGCATTTATGGAGTTATTTATAACGAGTGTAAATGATGATGTTATTAAACCCAGTGTTGGTAAAGATTACAAACCTTACGCTCCCTATTTGCTTACAGTATTCTTTTTTATTTTTATAAATAATATTTTGGGACTAATTCCAATTTTTCCAGGAGGCGCAAATGTAACAGGGAATATTGCAATTACTTTTGTTTTAGCTATTACTACTTTTTTGATAGTAAATTTTTCAGGGTCAAAAGAGTATTGGCGTGAAATTTTGTGGCCAGATGTACCATTATGGTTAAAAGCACCTGTACCACTAATGCCTTTAATTGAGCTAATTGGCATTTTCACTAAACCATTTGCGCTAATGCTTCGTTTGTTTGCAAACATGTTAGCCGGACACTCTATTGTACTTGGATTAACCGCTTTGGTATTTGTAACCGTAAGTCTTGGTCCTGTAATGAATGTCAGTATGACAGTAGTATCAGTCGTTTTCAGTGTATTTATAGCATTTATAGAGCTTTTGGTAGCCTATATACAAGCCTATATTTTTACAATGCTTTCGGCTGTGTTTATAGGTTTAGCAAGAGTGGAGCCACATCATAAGCATTAAGTTTATAAAGTTCATAAGGTTTATAAAGTTCATAAGGTTCCTAAAGTTTATAAAGTATACTTAAATCAAATAATAATAATAAATTAAAACAAATAAATTATGTTACTTTCAATTTTATTACAAGCAGCCGCAGGAGCGGGTTTAGCAAAGTTAGGTGCAGGTATTGGAGCAGGTTTGGCAGCAATTGGTGCTGGAATAGGTATTGGTAATATTGGTGGCTCGGCTATGGAAGGCATTGCCCGTCAACCTGAAGCGAGTGCTGATATTCGTATGAATATGATTATTGCAGCTGCGCTTGTGGATGCTGTTGCGCTTTTCGCCATCGTAGTTTGTGGCTTTATTTTGTAAAAAAAAAGTTTAACTGATTGACTAATGATAATTTGAAACACAAAGTTTTAAATTATCATTAGTCAATTGTCAATTGTCAATTAAAATGGCATTATTAACTCCCGACTCCGGATTACTTTTCTGGATGCTTATTTCGTTCGGAATTGTTGTTTTTGTGTTAGCTAAATATGGTTTTCCTATCATTCTGAAAATGGTTGAAGACCGTAAAGCATACATTGAAGAATCTTTATTAATGGCTGAAAAAGCTCGTATTGAGCTTCAACAGGTAAAAACCGAAGGTGACCAAATTATTGCAACAGCCCGAAAAGAACATCAAGCTATTTTAGCTGAAGCTGCTTTGCTAAAGGAAAAGCTTATAAAAGATGCTCGTGAAGCTGCATTAATCGAAGCTGGAAAAGTAGTTACAGAATCCCGACGGCTAATCCATTTCGAAAAAGAAGAGGCTCTGCGTGATATTCGTACGCAGGTGGCTGAAATTTCGATAAATATTGCTGAAAAAGTTATGCGTAATCAATTAAATGATTCAACAGAACAACAAAAAATGATTCAACGGTTGCTCGACGAAATAAGCATCTCGAAATCATAAACGTAAATCCAACAGTTAAGTCAGAGAATGAATACAGGAATGATACCAGTGCGCTATGCAACAGCCTTGTTATCTTTTGCTTCTGAAAATAAGCAGGAAGATATAGTATACGAAAAGGCAAAAACACTTGTTCGCAATTTTGCCGAACAGCCGAGGGTGCGTGCCGCTATCGAAAATCCGGTGTTGAGCTATCGGATTAAAAAGAAACTTATGTTAGCAGCAGCCGGAATTACAACGGACACAGTTTTTGATACATTTATTGATTTACTGCATAAAAATAACAGGGAAGCTTTTTTACAAGTCATAATGCTGAAATACATTGATTTATATCGTATTAAAAATGATATTTATGCTGGGAAACTAATTACCGCAAGTAAAATTGATGCGTTGACAGAAAAGAAAATGACTTCGATTATCGAAAGTCAAAAAACGGGAAAATTAGAGATGCAAAAATCCGTAGACCCAGATCTGATTGGTGGCTTTATTCTCGAAGTAGATAATACGAGATGGGATGCGAGTGTTAAAAGGCAATTGCAAACGATTAAAAATGAGTTGGCAATTTATTGAAAATTGAAAATTGAAAAATTAAAAATATTATGTCTGAAACAATAAAGGTAAGTGAAGTTTCCGAAATTCTTCGATTGCAACTTGATGGAATTGACACATCGGTTCAGTTCGACGAGGTAGGTACCGTACTTCAGGTAAGCGATGGTGTAGCTCGTATTTATGGTCTGAACAGTGCTGAGGCAAACGAATTGCTCGAATTCGAAAATGGGATGAAAGCCATTGTGATGAACTTGGAAGAGGACAATGTAGGTGCTGTATTACTTGGTCTATCGAGTTCAATTAAAGAAGGTGATTCTGTGAAACGTACCAAACGTGTGGCATCTATTATGGTGGGCGATGGTTTGTTGGGGCGTGTAATTAACCCACTTGGCGAAGCTATCGATGGAAAAGGTGCCATAAAGGGCGAAAGACTCGAAATGCCTCTCGAACGCAAAGCACCTGGCGTAATTTTTCGTCAACCAGTAAACGAACCACTTCAGACAGGTTTGAAAGCTATTGATGCCATGATTCCGATTGGTCGCGGACAACGTGAACTGATTATTGGCGACCGCCAGACAGGAAAAACAAGTATTGCTATTGATGCAATAATTAATCAACGTGCTAATTACGAGGCAGGTAGTCCTGTTTATTGTATTTATGTAGCTGTCGGTCAAAAAGGCTCTACAGTGGCATCCATTGTCAATAAATTGGAAGAACATGGTGCAATGGCGTATACAGTTATTGTGTCGGCAACAGCTTCGGACCCTGCTGCATTGCAGTATTACGCGCCATTTGCAGGTGCAGCCATTGGTGAGTTATTCCGCGACACAGGACGACACGCCTTGGTTGTGTACGATGATTTGTCGAAACAAGCAGTTGCTTATCGCGAAGTTTCACTTATTCTTCGTCGTCCGTCGGGTCGCGAGGCATATCCTGGCGATATTTTCTATTTGCACTCACGCTTACTCGAACGCGCTGCCAAAATTAACGCACAACAGGAAGTAGCCGAAAAGATGAATGACTTACCTGAAAGTTTGAAAGGAAAAGTCAAAGGTGGTGGTTCACTTACAGCTTTACCGGTTATAGAAACGCAAGCTGGCGACGTGTCGGCTTATATACCTACAAACGTAATTTCGATTACCGACGGACAGATTTTTCTCGATACCGATTTGTTTAATCAGGGGAATCGCCCTGCTGTAAATGTGGGTATTTCGGTGTCGCGCGTAGGTGGAAATGCACAAATTAAACCCATGAAAAAAGTTGCGGGAACCTTGAAAATGGACCATGCACAGTTTCGAGAGTTGGAAGCATTTACCAAATTTGGTGGAGATATGGACGCTGTAACTGCCATGACAATTGATAAAGGTCAGAAAAATACCCGATTGTTGATACAACCATTAAACAGTCCAATGCCTGTTGAAAAACAAGTGGCAGTGCTTTATTGTGGCACAAAAGGATTGTTGAAAGCTGTAGCGTTGGATAAAGTAGACAATTTTCAAACTAAATTTCTTGAAATGCTTGATTTGAAATACAAAGCAGAAGTGCTCGATGTAATTAAAAGCGGAGCTATCAATGATGCAGTAACAGATATAATAGAAAAAGTAGCATCGGAAGTAGTACAAGGTTTGTAATGTCCTGCCACAAACCCCTAAAGGGGCTCAAAGTTACTTTCTATTTATTTCTAACATAACATATTCTGATAAAGTAGAATTATTTAGTTTATCAGTTAATGTGGATATTATAGTATTGGCATATTAATTACATCAATATAGCATTTTATTAAAAATGGCATCGCTCAAAGACATAAAAACCAGAATACAGTCGGTAAAATCAACGCAGAAGATAACTTCGGCTATGAAAATGGTATCGTCGGCAAAGCTTCGAAAAGCTGAACGGGCGGTAACAGGTTTTTTACCCTACAAAAATGGGATGACTGAAATTTTGCAAAACTATTTAAATAACAAAATTGATACTCCATCCGTGTATGCCAAAATTCGTGATGTAAAAAAGGTGGCTGTGTTGGTTTTTGCATCCAATTCATCATTATGTGGCAGTTATAATGCTAATTTAATCAAACGGTTACATCAATCGATAGCCACACACCGTGATGTACGAAAAGAAGATGTGATTGTATTTCCGGTAGGGAAAAAAGCAGCTCAGGCATGTCGTAAAGCCGAGCTAAACATTTATGCCGATTACGAGCATATTGCCAAACAGCCAACTTTTGAGGAAACGAGTGAACTAACAAATACCATTATGGATTTATATTTGAAAGGTGAAGTTGACCGCGTGAAAATGATTTATTTTCACTACGAGAGCAAAGGCTCACAAAAACTTACGGCAGATACTTTCCTACCAATCGACTTAAATCCAATACAGACAAACAAATACAAATCTGATTATATTATTGAACCTTCGCAAGAGGAAGTTATTGATAATCTGATTCCAATGGTGCTTCGTTTGCGCGTGCACAGTGCAGCACTCGAAGCGAGTGCTGCGGAACATGCTGCCCGTACCATGGCTATGCAAATGGCTACCGACAATGCCGGCGATTTGTTACAAGAGCTTTCGTTGCAATACAACAAATCGCGTCAGCAGTCGATTACAAATGAGTTGTTGGATATTATCGGGGCTTCGTTTAAATAAACCGATAGCTATAAATTACTTTCAGTTCACTTTCACAATAATACTTTTGGCAATTTTAAGAGCCGTTGTCAGTGTACTCAGGTCGGTTGTTAGGCTTCCATCTTTTCCGGCATAATGTGCGTGCTCAATTGGTTTAAGCGGCACTTCCACACCTTTACCAATACTCTCCGACACATAAAGCGTTTTGTGGAGGTTGTCCTAGTGGAAACGTAGAATACGCTCCCTAAGAAATAAAGAAAAATGGTGTTGAAGTAATTCATTTTGCAACTGGGCTGGTGGTGGGTTATCCTCCATGTTCTTACACTGCCCATTTTAAGCAGTTTATTGAGGAAAAATATAAAATTCCGGTGGTTGTTGGCACACATCCCATTCCACAAAAATATTGGTTGACACACCAAAACCCTGGTACATGGGAATCTACGGAATGGCAGGAACTCATTGCACCGACGCTCTGTGATGAAAAAACCAGACTTTTATACGATTGATACCATGAATAAGCAATGTAAATGGTTTCCGGTTTGTCCTATGAAATTTTATTGGGAACAAGGCAAAATTAATGAATTGTGGATAAAACAATATTGTAAAGGCAATTGGTCATCATGTATCCGCTATCAAAAAGAAGAAGCGGACATTTACCATCCTGACAATATGATGCCTGATGGACACATAAATAAAAATTTAAAATAAGAAATATGTATAAACACCTTTTTGGGCCAGTGCCCTCGCGCAGATTGGGAATGTCGCTCGGAATAGATTTAATTCCTAAAAAAGTTTGCTCGTTAGATTGCGTGTATTGCGAAGTAGGAAAAACCACAAAGCTAACAACCAACCGACTTGAATATGTAAAATACGATAAAGTAATAGCTGAACTCAAGGATTTTATGAGCAACAATCCTAAAATTGATTACATCACCCTTTCAGGCTCTGGAGAACCAACGCTTAATAGTAAAATTGGCGAAGTACTGAATTTTATCAAAGAAAATTATCCCGATGTGAAAACAGCAGTATTAACAAGCGGAACACTACTTTCGGACAAAAACCTGAGAAAAGAATTACTGCAAGCTGATGTGATTTTACCTTCGTTGGATGCTGCCGGACAAGAAGCTTTTGAAAAAATAAATCGCCCTGCTCCCGGAATTTTAGTTTATGATTATATACAGGGAATTATTGATTTACGCAACGAATACAAAGGAAAAATCTGGTTAGAAGTTCTGTTTTTAAAAGGGTACAATGATTCGGAAGACGAATTAATTCGTTTGAAAGAAGCCATCGAAAAAATTAAGCCCGACAGCGTACAACTCAACACTTTAGACCGTCCGGGTACCGTAGAAGGGCTCATCCCTTTAACCAAAGAAGAATTGCAGCATATTATTGATTTTTGGGGATTCGATAAAGTGGAAATCATTGCAAGCCAAATAGAGCGTACTGCTATTCCCTCTTACCGCGGCGATGTGGAATCGGCAATATTAGAAACCATTGCCCGCAGACCCTGCACGCTCGACGACTTGCACCGCCTATTGGGTATTCATGTCAATGAAATAAATAAATACTTGGGCACACTCGAAATCGAAGGAAAAATCACAACACAAAGTCTCGAAAGAGGTGTTTTTTATGAATTGAAGCATAAATAATGACCAGAAACGAATGGAATTAACAAAAAAAATATCCAGCCATAATTTTAAATCATTTTTATGGCACGCCACTTTTTTGGCTTTTGCCAAAAATTTCATGGATGTGGATACCATTATTCCATCGATGGTTGTGGATGCTGGCGGTGGTGCCATGCAAATTGGGATATTAACTGCAATAATGATGGGAGGTTCAAGTTTTACTCAATTTATTTTTGCCCCGTTTTTAAGTAACGAAGCGTATAAAAAGAAACATCTTTTATTGGGAATTAATACCCGCGTAATGGCTCTGTTGGGTTTGGGTATTTTATTATTTCTATTACAAGGCAATCAGCACTCCTATGCTTTGTGGTTGATGTTCTTTTTTATCGCCACATTCGCCTTTGCCGGAGCTTATACAAACGTTAGTTATGTCGATATTTTAGGAAAATCAGTTAGTAAGGATAAACGAAAAACTTTTTTTTCAACCAATCAAATTATCTCTGGCTTAATCGTACTAAGCTCAGCAATTTTAGTAAAACGGTTATTGGATTGGAAAGAATTTCCTGTAAATTACGCCTTTATGTTTTTCGCCGGAGCTACATTACTGCTAATTGCAACTGCTGGTTTTTGGAGCATAAAAGAAGTTGTTCCGTCGAGAATAAAAATAACTGGGTTAAAATCCTTTTTTAAAGTATTACGTGCCGAATTAACACAAAATAAAAAATTGGGGTATTTCTTGGGATACATTAATACACAGGGGATTGCACTTTCGTTTTTACCTTTTATTATTTTATATGCCAAGAAAACCTTCGACACCCAAAATGCCGACACGGGTACATTCCTAATTTACAAAGTTACAGGAATTGTTTTTGTGAGTGTTTTAGTGTTGCTGGGAGCAACAAGAGTAAAATACAACCTACTGCTTTACAGCAATGTTTTTCTGTCGCTTTTATTAGTTTTCATGGCTTTTATCATAAAAGATGCAGCTTCAATCAAATATATTTTCATAATTGGTGGAATCGTCTATTCGCTGTTCTCTATGTCGATGAATGGTTTGCTGCTTGAAATCTCAGGAAACGAAAACCGAGCTCTTTATACTGGCTTTACCGGAGCTGGGAATATCCTACCTGCTATTTTTCCCCTTGCGGGAGGTGCTTTAATCAACTGGTTAGGGTATCAAACTTTCTTTATCATTTTTATGCTGATTATTGCCATGGCGGCTTTTTTTATTTTTAAAATAAATTGTAAAAAATAAATTTAAGCAACCAGCGATTACGACCACATTTAAAATCTTTCCTATCTTTGCACCTAATGTTACACAATTTTATTTCGTCGCAAATACGTGCACAATTGCCATTTGAACCTACCGAACAACAAGCCGTCTTGCTTGATAAGTTGGGTGAATTTCTGATGTCAACCGATTCGGAAAAGGTTTTTTTATTGCGTGGCTATGCCGGAACAGGAAAAACATCGGTGGTGAGTGCGCTTGTACGTGCGCTTAATGCGTTGAAACAGAAAACTATGCTCCTTGCTCCTACCGGTCGCGCCGCCAAAGTTATTTCGGGCTATTCGGGATTTCCCGCTTTCACAATTCACAAACGCATTTATCGCCAAAAAGCCATGGGCGATTACCGCTTTCAGCTTGCCGATAATTTGTTTTCGCACACTTTATTTATTGTAGATGAAGCATCAATGATTTCGAATATTGGTGGTGATACCGAATTTGGTTCAGGACGATTATTAGACGATTTGGTGGAATTTGTTTATAGTGGCGATGGTTGCAGCCTTTTGCTGTTGGGCGATACTGCCCAGTTGCCCCCTGTAATGCAACCACACAGTCCGGCTTTGGAAAAAGATAAATTAGCGGGTTATGGGCTCAAAGTGCACGAATTTATTTTAACGCATGTGGTTCGTCAGGCTTTGGAGAGCGGTATTTTGCACAATGCTACCCGTTTGCGCGAAATGCTTAGCGATGATAAAACTTCGGAATTTCCTGTTTTTGAAACGGCAGAATTTCAGGATATAAAACATCTAAATGGCATGGATTTGATTGACGAGATTCAACGCGCCTACAATGGTGTGGGTGTGGAAGATACCATTGTGGTAACGCGCTCTAACAAACGGGCAAACATGTACAACAACGGCATCCGCAACCGTGTATTGATGAAAGAAGATGAGCTTACAAACGGTGATTTGCTGATGGTTACAAAAAATAATTATTTTTGGAACAAGCCTTACAAAGAAATTGATTTTATAGCCAATGGCGATGTACTGGAAGTGATGCGCGTAGGCAAACACCGCGAAATGTACGGTTTTCGTTTTGCTGAACTCAGTCTGCGCTCACTCGATTACGATTGGGAAATAGATGCACGCGTTTGGCTCGATTTGTTGCAATGCGAATCGCCAGCACAAGCCAACGAAATGCATCAAAAGCTATTCGAAGCTATTGCCGAAGATTATCCCGAAATTACGAACCGTAAATTTTTAATTAAAAAAATTTACGAAAACGAGTTTTTCAATGCGTTGCAGGTGAAATTTGCTTATGCCGTAACCTGCCACAAAGCGCAAGGCGGACAGTGGAAAAAGGTTTTTGTCGACCCCGGACAAGTTGCCGACGAGCGCCTGAACAGCGATTTTTACCGTTGGATGTACACAGCTGTAACACGTGCCAGCGAATCGGTGTTTTTGGTAAATTTTCCGAATGAGAAGTAAATATTTTCTTTATGAAGGGTGCATATTTGTATTTTAGCGCATCATATAATGTTTGTAC
>DYSC01000163.1 GCA_020726365.1 Porphyromonas sp. | reverse complement strand
CTTGAGGAGAGGGGGACAAGACACTGCAAAAAGAAAGTTTACCGTACAGGAATAAATTATTGATATTCAATGTTATATACATGCAAAAGTTAAATAAACATCTATACTGAATTTCGAATAGTGAGATTTGTTGGAATATACTCTTTTACTTCTGATTTTGTTACAACAAACTGTGCTGCTTTTTCGCCCATCAATCCAAAGTCGATACTAATTGATGAAATGCCATTTTTTATCACCTCCAATACCGGATCATCATTATAAACCAACAATCCGACATCCTCGCCAAGTGAATACTTTTTTTCGTCGGCTCCTTTTATCACCTTCACAAAATCCTCCGTAAGAATACATAAATAAACACAGGATTTCTCAATTTCTTTCCATTCACTGCTTCTGCGAATCAACTTGTAATCAAATCCGTAATCCTGACAAAATTTAATCAAATAATCGACCGACGAAACAGGATGTCGCAAATCTTCGGGAAAAACGAAAGCGATTTTTTTATACTTACGCAACACGTCTATTCCTTCCAAAAGACTATTGTAAAATGCCTCATCAAAGTCTTGACAGATATAAGAATAGTTAGTTTTGTCAAAATTTCCAAAGTCGAGCAACAACAATTTGTTAGCAGGTATCGCCTTTAAAGTTTCAGAAAATTTATCGTTCGAAAAATTCATCACCGCATACATACTATATTTTCCAATACTTTCGCGTATTATTGTCTCGAATAAATGCTCGTTGTATTGGTGAAAAAACAAATCAACCTTGTAATTTTCGGGTAAATTGCCTGTAAAACTATGATATAAATTTTGTTTAAACGACGAATAATTATCGAGCAAAAGCAAAATGCGATTAACCTCACCTTTTACAAAATACCCTTTTTGAGGTGTCGAATCAATTACCCCTAATCGTTTCAACTCGTTGTAAGCTTTAAAAACCGTATCGCGCGACACTTTGTATTTTGTACTTGCATCGTTTATCGACAATAAATTATCGCCCACTCGTAATTGTTCTTGCACGATGGCATTGTTAATGCTATCGATTAACGTTTTAACTTTCGATGTGGCATTTGTATATTTTATTGTCATTGCTTGTTTTTATGCAAAATGATTTGTTTTTTCGTCTTTGTTGGCCAATAAACCATAAGCGCCAACTACAACAAAACAAACTAATGGAATCCAATAAGATACATTTATGCTATTAAATGCTGTCGACAAAAATCCTTGTCCGGTTGTGAGCAATGCACCGCCCAGAATTGCCATTACAAGGAATGAACCACCTACTTTCGACTCTCCTTCAGTCATGCCTTCGAGCGCTATTCCATAAATGGTTGGGAACATCAACGACATGAAAAATGAAATCATTACTATCCCAACAACACCAGTCATACCCGTTGCAAAAATAGCTACTAATGATGCTGCAATGGCGCCGGTTGCAGCTACAGCTAATAGCATACCGGGACGCATATAACGCATCAAGGCTGTGAAAATAAAACGCGATAGCATAAATAAAACTAATGAGAATAAATAGAATGAATTACCAATATTCTCAGCTGTGGTAGTGGCATCTAACTGCCAAATAGAACTCCACAACGAATGTTCCTGAATAAATAAAGTTACATTTTCGGGTATAATACTGTCAGTTGCTGCATCGACTAATCCAAGTGAAATCATGACGTAACGAATTGTGTACGACCAAACGCCAATTTGCGCACCAACATAAAAAAATTGAGCTACAACTCCCCATGAGTAATGACGGCGTTTGATTAATCGTTTTACAGTAACGCCAAAACTATCGCCGGAGGTATCTTTGTTAGCCGGCATTTTTTTGTACAATAATATTATAATTAATAAAACCAACAGTACCACACCAACACCCATATATGTTAGTGTTACTGCCGACATTTCGGATGCTTTTGCTGCTTGCAACTGAGCATCGTTCATAGAATTTTTATTACTGCTCAAATGCGAAAGTATAAAAACCTGACTTAAAATAATACCCGAAATGGAACCAATAGGATTAAATGCTTGTGCAAAATTCAAACGCAAAGTCGCATTTTCAGGTCGACCCATCGAAAGGATATACGGATTGGCTGTGGTTTCCAAAATTGAACAACCACCTGCAAGTATATAAATTGCAAACAAGTAAAACTCATACGAACCTGCCTTTCCTGCTGGGTAAAACAAAAATGTACCTAATGCATATAGTGCCAATCCAACAATAATTCCTGTTTTAAATGTGTATTTACGAATTAAAAAAGCTGCTGGTAATGCAAAACAAGCATACGAACCATAAAAAGCCATCTGAATAAATGAAGTCTGAAAATCGGTCATTTCCATTATATTCTTAAATGCAGCTAATAAAGTGTCTGTCATATTGTTAGCTACACCCCAGAAAAAAAACAAGGAAGTTACTAAAATAAAAGGGAATAAATAATTTCGACCATCTGCTCCTTTTAATAAGGTCATTTTTTTTGTGTTTTCCATACGATTTTTTATGTGACTTTAGATTGATTTTTTGTTATATGTAATATCTGTGCTGAACTATGCTGAATTTTGTGCAAAGATAAAGCAGTAGATACTATATTTAACACCAAAAAATTATGTTCTACAACATAAAACAACATTAGTCTTTGATTATTACTGCATTGCGATAATCGAGTGGTGTAATGCCTGTTCGTTTTTTGAAGAATACCGAAAAATATTCCGGATTTTCGAAGTTTAAACTGTACGAAATATTTTTTACAGATTGTGTGGAATTTGACAATAACAACTTTGCTTCGTTCAATTTCAATTCCATCATATATTTGGAAGGCGAAGTTCCTGTAAATTCCTTAAATGCTCTTCGAAAACCAGAGTAACTGATATTAAGCGATTTAGCTATATCTTCTGCAAGTAAGTTTTTATAAATCGATTCGCGCATAATAACCTTTGCCTTATTTATTTTGCCAATCAACTCTTCGTCGTCAAAGTTTCGGGTTTTGTCTCGATAATACATTAGTCCAAGTATATGCATTACAATTCCCGAAAGTGCATGCTGGTAGCCGGCACGCTCTTCGTTTGCAATTTCAATTGCCTTCATATACAAATCAACAATACGTTCGTTAAGTCCGATATTAAAAATCGGATGACGGTTCAGAAAAAAGCCTTCAGCAACTATTTTTTCAATAATATCGCCTTTAAAACCAATCCAATATTCGTTCCATCCCGAGTTTTCGAGTGGCTGATATGTATGCCACACGCCCGGCATCAAAAAAAACATTTTTCCTTCGGAAATTAAAGCGGAGTGTTTGTCGGCTCCAAAACTGAAAACACCATTCCCATTAGTAATATACAACAATTGATATTCGTTGAGTATCCGTCCTTTTTCTACATTAAAAAAATAACCCATAGGATGACTTACCGGCGGATAATTATCGTTTGCTTTAATT
>DYSC01000162.1 GCA_020726365.1 Porphyromonas sp. | reverse complement strand
GGCTCGGGCTTGAATTTTTAAAACTTTTAATTATGAAAAAAATAATTTTAATTACATTTACGATTATTGCTTTGGTTTCACAAAGCCATTCGCAAATTACACTCGACTGGGTTCTTAATCCGACCGACAGTTTATCGGGTGGTGGAGCCGTTTTAAGCAATGATATTATTGTCGACGAGAACGGGAACAGCTTTGTTACGGGTATATTTAACAATACGGCCGATTTTGATCCAGGATCCGAAATTGTCAATCTGACATCTAACGGATCTTACGATATTTTTTTAGCCAAGTACGATACCGACGGTAATTTGGTTTTTGCACATCGAATAGGAGGATTCGGAAACGACTACTCCTATTCAATTGCATTAGACTCCAATGGCAATGTATATATTACAGGGAGCTATGGAGGGTCGGTTGATTTCGACCCGAGTCCGGCGGAATTTATTCTCACAACTGCAGGAAGCAGCGATGTAATGATTGCCAAGTACGATAACAATGGTAATTTCGTTTTTGCTCAATCGTTTGGCGGTTCTTCCATCGACGAAGGTAAATCAATTTTTGTTGACCATGCCGGATATATATATATGACGGGTTCATATCGTTTATCTGCCGACTTTAATCCGGGAACGGGAACTTATATTCTCACATCGACAAGTACAAACGACGATAATATTTTCATTGCCAAATACGACCCACTATGTAATCTTGTTTTCGCACATGGAATTGGTTACGAAGCCGAAGATATTGGACGATCGATTACTGTCGACGAAAACGGATTTATTTATGTAGCCGGAAGCATGTCGGATACTTGTGATTTCGACCCTACGGTCGGCGAACAAATATTGGTTTCGGCAGGTGGCACCGATGCTTTTTTTACAAGATACGACAGCAACGGAAATTTGGTTTGGGCCAAAAGATTTGGGTCAACCAATGACGATTTGGTAAGCGATATATGTTTAGATACGGAAAATAATGTAGTAATTTACGGGCAATTCAGATACACGGTAGATTTCGACCCAGGAGCTGCTCTGTTTGAAATGACATCGGACGCTGTTGGGGATTTATACTTTTCCAAGTTCGACCCGTCAGGATACTTTGTGTACGCAAAACAATTAAAAAGTGGTGGGCTCGATCGGGCGAATGATATGATAATTGATCAGGCCGACAACATTTTCTTAACCGGATACTTTAAAAACACAATGGATTTTGATCCCGGAACAAGTACGGTAAATCTTTCAGCAACGGGTAGTCAACCTGATGTTTTTTTCGCAAAATATGATACCGACGGTAATTATGTATTGGCAAAAAAGATTGGAAGTACAGATACCGATTCCGGACAAGGTATAGCACTTGAAAATAACGGAAATATACATTTTACCGGATATTTTAAACTAACCGTTGATTTCGATCCGTCGGCCAACACATATGAACTGACGGCAGGCCAAGGCGTGTTTAACACGTTTATAGCCGAATATACCCCTGACGGGTCATTTATATATGCCGGTTTGTTGGGCGGTTCCACCTATTCGCAAATTGCCAATGCCATTAAAACCGATGCCGGCGGAGTGTATGTTGCTGGATATTATTTCGGTACGGTCGATTTTGACCCGACGACAAGTATATACAATTTACATTCGAATGGGGGTAGAGATATGTTTTTGGCACATTACGACCAAACCGGCAATTTAGTGTTCGCAAAAAGCATGGGCAGTGCAGACAGCGACGAAATTACAAGTTTAATCCTCGATTCGGATGGTAATATATACATCGGTGGGTATTTTTCCAATACAGTTGATATTGACCCGAACACAGGTACTGTTAATTTAATTTCGAACGGTGGTACAGATGCATTTTGGGCAAAATTTTCTAACAACGGAGATTTGATTTTTGCCAAACAAATCGGCAGTTCCGCCGAAGAATCGGTTAAGGCTTTAGACATTGTTTCCGATAATCAAATTTTTGTTTCGGGAGTTTACGATACAGCTATGGATTTTAATCCCGATTCGGGTACCGATACCTACACTAATTTGGGAGGTTCCGATGTGTTCCTTTCTAAATATGATGCTTTGGGGAATTATATATTCACAAAGGTCTTCGGTGGCACATCTGCCGATATGTTACAGAGCTTGACTCACGACAACGACGGGAATGTATATGCGAGCGGTTCATTTATGCAAAGTGTCGATTTCGACCCGACTGTAGGTAATTTAACACTCACTTCAAATGGATTATCCGATGCTTTTTTAGTTAAATTTGATGCCGACGGCTTGTTTCAGAACGCTTTAAGTGCTGGCGGAACATCCGATGATATTTCGAATACAATTGCGGTTGATAATCAAAATAACATATACATAGCGGGAGCTTTTAAACAAACAGCCGATTTCGATCCGGGTGTCGGTATAAATAACTTGGTTTCTGATGGCTTAAAAGATGCTTTTTTTGCAAAATACGACCAATCCTTTAACTTACTATATGCCAAAAAAATAGGGGGGGCTTCGGATGATGTGATTTACGGAATAACCTTAGATCGCGACGAATACCTATACATCACCGGTAAGTTTACAAGTACGGTTGACTTTAATCCATCGAGTACCGAAGAACAAACCATGAATGCCGGTGGACCTTCCGATGGTTTCTTGGCAAAGTACAAACCCGACGGCAGTTACAACTATGCATTTAAAATTGGGGGTGGTTATGCCGATATCGGCAGAGCGGTTGCAACCAATGACATATATAATATTTTCTTGGCAGGTTCGTTCCAGAATGTTGTCGATTTTGACCTTGGCACCGGGACAAACAATTTAACAGCTTCGAATTCAGACGATATGTTTATTGCCAAGTATGGAGCACCAAAAATGGTTGTATTCGGAAATGGGGTCGAGATACAAAATGGAGATGAAACACCTTCGCTATCAGATAGTACCGATTTTGGAATATCCGTAGATGGTTCGTTCATTTCGGTAACATATACCATCGAAAACCAAGGCAGTGCCGATTTACTGCTCACATCACCTTGGTTAGTCTATATCAATGACCCAAGTTTTGCAATAAGCGATAGTCCCGATGCAACAATTGCAGGCGGTTCTTCATCAACTTTTACCACAGAATATCAACATATTAACAGCTGTTCGGCTACCGGTACTGTAAGTATAAATAATAATGCAACCGAAGGATTCGCTTATACATTTGTGATTACAGGTGCCGTAAGCGATTTAAATCCGCCCGCTCCCATTGCTTTAGACACTGTATTTGGCGAATGTGCGGCAAGTGTTACTCCGCCGGTAGCATACGATCAGTGCGACGTATCTGTAACCGGAACCACTACAAACCCGACGGAATACGCTACACAAGGTGCTTTTCAAATCACTTGGACATTTACAGATAATCAAGGTAATAGTTCGACCGAAAACCAAATGGTTGTAATTGACGATGTAACCGCACCCGAAATTACCTGTCCAGAATCTTTAAATATCA
>DYSC01000039.1:2836-17192 GCA_020726365.1 Porphyromonas sp. | reverse complement strand
CCTTTTTTAAAAGGCGCATCCAACATTTTTGCTTACTTTTGTGTTTAATCATATTGAATTGAAAATAACTTACAATTAAACGAAGATGAATCTCGATTTTTTACTTGAATATAACCCCATTTTACTTGCACTTATTGCAACTTTATTTACTTGGGGTGTTACTGCATTAGGCGCATCAATGGTTTTTTTCTTCAAAACTATTGATAAGCGAATTTTAAATTCGATGTTAGGATTCGCAGCCGGCGTAATGATTGCAGCAAGCTTTTGGTCGCTGCTGAAACCGGCAATCGAAATGGCTGAAGAGAGCAGCACAACGCCATGGGTGCCAGCCTTAGTTGGTTTTTTAAGTGGTGGTGCATTTTTATTATTAATTGATAAAATATTACCGCATTTACACATGGGACTACCGATTGATAAAGCCGAAGGCGTGAAAACAACTTGGCAACGAAGTGTTTTGCTTGTGTTGGCAATAACGCTTCACAACATTCCCGAAGGCTTGGCTGTAGGCATAGCTTTTGGTGCACTTGCAAATAATACAGATACAGGAATGCTTGCAGGAGCTGTTGCATTAGCATTGGGAATTGGATTGCAAAATTTTCCCGAAGGCGCTGCCGTTTCTATCCCATTAAGGCGCGAAGGATTTTCAAGATTGAAAGCTTTTACCTATGGACAATTGTCGGGAATTGTAGAACCTATTGCCGGAGTTTTAGGAGCTTACCTTGTGCTGACAGTTACGCCTTTACTACCTTATGCTTTATCATTTGCTGCGGGTGCAATGATTTTTGTTGTTGTTGAAGAGTTAATTCCTGAATCGCAAACCGGTAATGAAACCGACCTTTCGACCATAGGAGCCATGTTGGGATTTGCCACCATGATGGTACTTGATGTGGCGTTGGGATAAATTCTAAATTCAAATTATTTATAATTTATCACTAATCATTTATCACTAATTTTAATGATTGCTCCAAAACAAGCGGGAATATCCCGATTTATAGATATAAATTTACGCGAGATAGTTCCGTTTATTCACTGGACGTTTTTCTTTATGGCCTGGCGATTGAATGGTAAGTATGATGATATTCAAACAGTTTGTGACTGTGGTTCGTGTAAGGTAGGCTGGCTGCAAAAGTTTCCCGAAAACGAACGAGAGAAAGCACAAGAAGCCCTTAAACTATATAAAGATGCGCAGGAAATGCTTCGGCGGTTTTTACACGAAAAAATCATTACCATCAATGCCATGGTTGGTATTTACCCTGCCTATTCCGACGAAGATGACATTTATGCCATTCGCGAAAATCAGGAAATAAAAATACCAACACTTCGACAACAATCACCATCGAGCGATGGATTTTGCTATTCGCTTGCTGATTTTATAAAACCTGAAAATGATTTTGTTGGTGTATTTGCCAACACAGTTTTGGGCGTGGAAGCTTTTGCCGAAACATTCGAAAAAGAGGATGATATGTATCATTCTATTTTAATAAAAACATTATCGGACCGGTTGGCGGAAGCCACCGCTGAGTGGTTACATTACAAGGTTCGAAAAGAAATTTGGGGATATGCACCCAATGAAAAGCCGGATGTAAAGGAAATGTTCAAAACGCATTATACAGGTATTCGCCCGGCAGTAGGCTACCCTTCCATACCCGACCAGTCTATTATTTTTACTTTGGATAAGTTAGTCGATTTCAGCAGCTTAGGCATTAATCTTACCGAAAATGGCGCTATGTTTCCTAATGCATCGGTAAGTGGATTGATGTTCGACCACCCCAAATCGAAATACTTTAATATTGGCAAAATTGACGAGCAACAATTTCAAAATTATGCTCAACGATGTGGGAAAAGTCCGGATGTTCTTCGAAAATGGTTAGCGGCAAATTTATAAAAAACAGTCGGAGTGCGACTTAAAGTAGCGCCCCGAATTACTGTAGAATTAACCTTATTTTCCACAGCCCAAAGATAAAGATACTACTTACAGCGAGGACAAACAAACTTATTAATCAATGTCTTTGACCCAGTCTTGAAGTTCTTTATTTGTGATGTTTGATTGTTCAGATTTATCATAAATTGAAAGCAAATAAATCTTTGAGTGAGTTATTTGAAAATAACTTATAACTCTAGCACCACCACTTTTACCTTTACCTTTTGAAGCAATAGCAATTCTAATTTTATAGCAACTATTCCCAATACTGATGCCTTGCTCTGGATTAATTTTTAACGAAGAAACCAATGACGCAAATTCAATTTTAAGTGATGGAAATTTCTTAGCTAATCTCTTTAATTGCTTTTCGAACAAATTTGTAATTTCTATACTATAATTCATTCAATAATTCGTCTGCCGATTTTAGTTTAATTTTTCCCTGTTTAGCTAATACAACCTCTTCAATCGAAGACTTTAACTCATTAAAGAATGTAGCCTTCTCTGTACTTATTGTTTCAACTTTTACAAATGATATGTTTTTTAAGACCTCCAGTAGTGACATTGCCCTATTATCAGGTAAATCAAGTATAACTTTCATTTTCTGTTGTTTTAATTTCGTTGCAAACTTACATAAAAATTAGGGATTTATAAGCGAGTCCAATAAAAATCAAGACCACTTCATCTAAAAGTTCTGCAAAATTGTTATATTAACAATTTATTAACGTAGTAAATGCTACAAGTGTATAATTTAAAGCAGTAACATTATGAAACGAGTTCGGTGGTCTTGACGTACACAAAAATAGTGTGTACATCCAATTGGAGTAGCATTTTTCAAATTAGAATATTTAAGACCTTTATCTGATTTAATTCACTTTGAACTCTTCGTTACCATTTACGAGAAAATCAACGATTTGTTTCGCTGCTGCAATACCTGCATTTACGTTAGCTTCAGAAGTTTGAGCACCCATTTTCTTTGGAGTTGAAAAATACTGAGCCGCAACTTTTTCTTTCATAGCCGCATCGTTAGCTGGAGCAATATCGGTAACATATTTAAAATCAGGACGGGAAATCATAAAATCGATTAATTCGACCTCATCAATAACCTCTTTACGAGCCGTATTAACCAATACAGCGCCTTTGGGCATACGAGCTAAGAGCGAAGCATTGATAGATTTTTTTGTTTCAGCTGTTGCAGGTATATGTAAAGAAACAATATTAGAGATGCTATAAAGTTCTTCGGCAGAAGCCACAGCCTTTACGCCATCTTTTTCGATAATATCGGTAGGACAGAAAGCATCGTAAGCATATATTTCCATTCCAAAACCTTTGGCAATGCGAGCCACGTTTCGTCCCACATTTCCATACGCATGAATTCCTAATTTTTTACCCATTAGTTCTGTCCCCGAAGTTCCATTAAAGAAATTACGTACGGCATAAATTAACAATCCGAATACAAGCTCAGCTACAGCATTTGCATTTTGTCCTGGCGTATTCATAACGCAAACTCCGGCTGCAGTAGCAGCTTCGAGGTCAACATTATCGTAACCAGCACCTGCACGCACCACTATTTTCAGATTTTTTGCCACATCTATCACTTCGGCATCAATAATGTCGCTGCGAATAATAATAGCATCGGCATCAACCACTGCATCGAGCAATTCCTGTTTTTGTGTATATTTTTCGAGCAAAGCCAATTCGAAACCGGCTGCTTCCACCTCGGCTCTGATACCATCAACTGCTATTTTAGCAAAAGGCTTATCAGTTGCAATAAATACTTTCATAATTTTATTTGTCATAAGTCAAATGTCGAAAGTCAAAAGTCTTTCGACCCTTGACCTAAGACCTTGGTCTGTATTAATGTTGTTTTTCAAATTCGTTCATGCAATCAACCAATGCTTGTACGCTTTCGATAGGCATGGCATTGTAAATAGAAGCGCGATATCCACCTACCGAACGGTGTCCTTTAATTCCGTCCATGCCGGCAGCGGTAGCAAATTTCAGAAAGTCGCCTTCGAATTCTTTGTATTCCGGTTTCATTACAAAGCAAACGTTCATGATCGAACGATCTTCTTTTACAGCTGTACCAACAAACATTTTACTATTGTCAATAGCATTGTAAAGAAGCTCGGCTTTTGCTTGATTGCGTTTTTGCATTTCAACTACACCACCATTAGCTTTCATCCAACGAAGTGTTTCTAAAGCGCTATAAATTGGCAAAACCGGAGGAGTATTAAACATTGATCCATTATCAATATGCGTTTGATAACTTAACATTGTTGGAATATAACGAGAAACTTTACCTAAAATATCATTTTTGATAATTACAAAAGCCAGACCAGCAGGTGCAAGATTTTTTTGAGCACCACCGTAGATCATTCCGTATTTAGAGACATCTAACGGACGCGAGAAAATATCGGACGACATATCGGCAACCAAGGTTATAGGCGAATCAATATCAGTGTAAAGTTCGGTACCGTAAATGGTATTATTTGTAGTAATGTGGAAATAATCGGCATCCGTTGGGATTACATAATCCTTTGGAATAAAAGTGTAATTGGCATCTTTCGACGAAGCAACTTCAACTACTTCACCAAAACCCTTTGCTTCTTTTTGTGCTTTGTTAGCCCAAACACCAGTATTCAGATAAGCTGCTTTTTTCTCCATTAAATTAAACGGGACCATACAAAATTGCAAACTTGCACCGCCACCAAGGAACAACACCGAATAACTTTCGGGGATATTTAAAATTTCAATGAACAATTGACGGGTTTCCTCAATTACAGCTTCAAAGTCTTTCGAACGGTGGCTCATTTCGAGAATCGAAAGTCCTGAACCGTTGAAATTTAACACTGCCTGAGCTGTTTTTTCAATTACTTCGTTAGCAAGAATTGAAGGACCAGCACCAAAATTATGCTTCTTCATACTTTAAAAAATATTAGTTGATTTAAAATTGCATGTAACTCTATTTTGCAAAAGCAACACTTGTTTCACACAATAAAATTAAGTTGATTTTTATCGTTTTATTGTTCCAAAAAAGAAAGTGCAAAAGTACGGAAAATTTCAGGGATATCCTTATAAAAATGAGTATTTATAATTAATAACCTGCAGTTTTTTATAGTTATAAATTTTTGAATCTACCTATTGTATTTTTATACATATTTTATTGCACACTACCTGTATTATTGTTTACCAAAATTAAAAAGGCACAGAAAAAATTCCGTGCCTTTGAAATCTGTATTTATCGTTGTTGTTCTTTAGCCCAACTGTCTTTTAACGAAACTGTTCTGTTGAAAATCAGTTTTTCGGGCGTTGTATCAGGGTCTACATTAAAATAGCCCAAACGCTGAAACTGAAACTGATCGAGTGCCTTTACATTTTTCAACGACGGCTCTACATAGCAATTTGTAAGCACTTTCAACGAATCAGGATTCAACAGTTCGCGGAAATCGCGTGGGTCTGCCGATGGATTTTCGATACTAAATAATCGGTCGTACAAACGCACTTCAGCCTGCAAAGCATGTTGGACCGACACCCAGTGAAGTGTACCTTTTACTTTACGACCCGATTCGGACATGCCACTTTTGGTTAGCTCATCATATTCGCAGTAAATTTCCTCCACATTTCCTTCCTCATCTTTTTTACAACCCGTACATTTTACAATATAGGCACTTTTCAAACGAACCTCCTGTCCGGGAGTCATGCGGAAGAATTTCTTCGGAGCATCTTCCATAAAATCTTCGCGTTCAATATACAACTCGCGCGAAAAAGGGATGGTACGAACACCTGCAGTTTCATCCTCGGGATTATTGATGGTCTCCATCATTTCCACTTTGTCAGCCGGATAGTTGGTTACAATCAGTTTTACAGGATTCAAAACAGCGTTGACACGCGTAGCCGTTTTGTTTAAACTTTCACGCACCGCATGTTCGAGCAAACCGATATCGTTTTGTGCTTCGAATTTGGTGTAACCAATTTTATCAATAAAATTATGAATAGATTCGGGCGAATAGCCGCGACGACGAAGTCCGCAAATAGTAGGCATGCGTGGATCGTCCCAACCGCTCACCAATCCTTCTTGCACCAATTGAAGCATTTTACGCTTACTCATTACGGTGTACGTAAGATTTAAGCGGTTAAATTCAATCTGTCGCGGATGATAATTGCTGTTTTGAAACTGATCGATAAACCAATCGTACAACGGACGATGCACCTCGAATTCGAGCGTACAAAGTGAGTGTGTAACCCCTTCGAAATAGTCGGACTGACCGTGTGCGTAATCGTACATCGGATAGGCTTTCCATGTATATCCGGTGCGGTGATGTGGATGCGAAGTAATAACACGATACATCAACGGATCGCGGAAATGCATATTAGACGAAGCCATATCAATTTTAGCACGAAGCACCATAGCGCCTTCGGCAACTTCGCCAGTATTCATTTTCAGAAATAATTCTAAACTTTCGCTAATGGGGCGGTTACGATACGGACTTTCGATTCCGGGAACAGTTGGTGAACCTTTTTGTTTCGCAATATCCTCAGCACTTTGTTCATCAACATAAGCCTTACCTTGCTTGATAAGCTCGATGGCTAAATCCCACAATTGTTGGAAATAATCGGAGGTATAATACACATTTTCCCATTTATATCCCAACCACTGAATATCTTCCTGAATAGAATCAACATACTCCACATCCTCTTTTACGGGATTAGTATCGTCGAAACGAAGGTTGCAAATACCATTGTAGTTGCGAGCAATGCCAAAATCGAGACAAATGGCTTTGGCGTGTCCGATATGCAAATAGCCATTGGGTTCCGGTGGAAAACGCGTTTGAATTCGACCATCATTTTTACCATCTTTCAAATCCTGTTCAACAAAAGCCTCGATAAAATTCAGGCTCTTTTTTGGTAAATCATCCGTTTTAGCTTCCATATTTTTTCGTGTTCCTTGTTTCGTGTTTCGTGTAAAAAAAAAGACCAACTCAACTAATCAACCAATTAATCAAAATACCCCTTTACAATACCACGAGGTGAATTTTTTATAAATAAAAGTATTTCGTCGCGCTCGTTAGTAGCAGGCAATTCGGCCATAATGCGCTCAATAGCGTGCGTTGTATTCATTCCTTTGAGGTAAACATAGCGATAAACATCCTGTATATCACGTATTTGCTCATTCGAGTAACCCCGTCGACGTAAACCAATGGAATTAATTCCGGCATACGATAGTGGTTCACGACCGGCAGTAATAAATGGTGGAATGTCTTTATTCACCCTTGAACCACCCTGAACCATAACATGTGAACCGATATGCGTAAATTGATGCACTAAAATACCGCCACTAAGGATTGCAAAATCATCGATCACCACTTCTCCTGCTAATTGGGTAGCATTCGAAATGATAATATTGTTACCCAAAACACAATCGTGTGCCACATGTACATAAGCCATAATCAGGCAGTTATTACCAATTACTGTTTTACCTTTGGCGGCAGTTCCACGATTTACGGTTACATACTCGCGCAAAGTTGTATTATCGCCAATAACAGCAAGTGTATCTTCGCCTTTATATTTTAAATCCTGAGGAATTGCACCTACAACAGAGCCCGGAAAAATTCGACAATTTTTGCCAATACGCACACCTTCCATAATGGTTACGTTAGAGCCAATCCATGTTCCTTCACCAATCTCAACATTTTTGTCGATGGTTACAAACGGATCGATAACTACGGTTGCTGCAATTTTGGCATCGGGATGTATGTAAGCTAAGGGTTGCTTCATTTCGTAAGATTTTTATTTGCTTAATATGTTTATTTATTCTTTACAATTTGCGCCATAAATTCGGCTTCGGCAACAATTTTACCACCTACAAAAGCGAAACCTTTCATAATGGCACAGCCACGACGCATAGGTTCGGGCATTTCGAGACGAAAAATTATGGTATCGCCCGGCACCACTTTTTGGCGGAACTTTACATTATCTATTTTCAAAAAATAAGTAGAATAGCGTTCAGCCTCTTCAAGACCGTGCAAAACCAAAATGCCTCCAGTTTGGGCCATTGCCTCAACCAATAGAACACCCGGCATAACAGGTTCATCGGGGAAATGACCCATAAAAAACGTTTCGTTTCCGGTTACATTTTTTACACCAACTACAATATTTTTTCGTATTTCAATTACCTTGTCAACCAATAAAAATGGCCAACGATGAGGCAACAGTTTTTTTACGGCGTTTATATCCAGAATTGGTGCAACAGTATCGTCGTAAACAGGACACTGTACTTCCTGTTTTTTTATTTCTTTTCGAATAAGCTTTGCTACATCAGTATTAATTTTGTGACCCGGATAACGCGCTATCACTTTGCCTTTGATCGGTTTACCAATAAGCGACAAATCGCCAATCACATCTAATAATTTGTGACGGGCAGGTTCGTTGGCATAATTCAAATCGCCACTTAAATAAGCCGGTTTCGACGCATCAATCGGTTTCTGGTGCAACTTTACGCAAAGTTCATCCATTTTATCCTGCGAAATAACCTCGTCGTATATTACAATGGCATTTTTCAAATCGCCACCTTTTATAAGGTTTAAACTCAGAAGTGGTTCAATTTCGCGTACAAAAACAAAGGTGCGTGCTGCAGAAATTTCATTTTTGTAATCGCTTAATGCATCGAGTGAAGCAAATTGATTGCCAAGTATAGGCGATTTAAAACCAATATGCACATCGACAGAAAATTCGCTATCGGGCAAAATGGTTATTTTTGCTCCCGATTCAGACAATGTGTATTCTATTTTTTTTGAAACAATATAAAAATCTTTTTCAGCTTCCTGTTCAACAACTCCAACTTCCTCAATTTTAGCCACATAATACTTTGCACTGCCATCCAATATCGGAAATTCGGGAGCATTTACTTCAAGCAAACAATTATCTACTCCATAAGCATACAACGCCGATAATGCGTGTTCGACTGTACTAACCTGAACATCACCTTTTTGCAGCACTGTACCGCGAACAGTGTGCGTTACATTTTCGGCTAAGGCATCCATTACAGGTTGCGCTTCTAAATCGACACGTTTAATTTTTATACCGTGGTTTTCGGGTGCAGGATTAAACATAAGTACGATATCCAAACCCGTGTGTAATCCCTTTCCACTTAGGGTAAATGCTTGATTTATTGTTCTTTGATTCGACATTAATTGCTAATAGGTTAATTAGTTAATCACTTAATTAGTTAATCACTTGATTAATTGATTAGATATTTTATTTTGTAGCTAATTTAGCTTGTAATTCTTCCACTTTGCGTTGCAATTCGTAAACAACACGTTGCAATTCGGGTAAATTTTTGTGAACTACAGCAGCACGTTGGAAAGTTTTCATTTGAATTGCTGGATAACCCATAATCATTTGTCCGGGCTCTTTAATAGAATTCGAAATGCCCGATTGAGCGCCAAGTATGGTATTGTCGGCAATGTGTAAATGTCCTGCCACACCAACTTGACCGGCAACGATACAGTTTTTACCAATTTTTGTAGAACCTGAAATACCGGTTTGCGAAGCAATTACCGTATTTTCACCCACTTCTACATTGTGTGCAATCTGAATTAAATTATCGAGTTTGGCTCCTTTGCGAATAATAGTACTGCCGAGTGTTGCTCTGTCAATTGTTGTATTTGCACCAATTTCAACATCATCCTCAATAACCACATTTCCCATTTGCGGAATTTTTTTATAAACTCCATCCACAGCAGGTGCAAAACCAAAACCATCGGCTCCAATGCTCACACCCGAGTGTACAATACAATTATTTCCTAAAATACTATATTTGTACAAATTCACATTGGAATATAAAGTTACATTATCGCCAATTTGAGTACCTTCTTCGATAGAGCAGTGCGCATAAATACGTACATTATCACCAATTTTCACATCGTCGGCAATATACACAAAAGGAGCAATGTATGCATTTTTGCCAATTATGGCACTTGTTGAAATTTCGACAGATGCTGAAATTCCAATTCTTTTAGGTTTCGATTGCTCAACTACCGACATTAAAAAAGCCAGCGATTCGTAAGCATTTTCCACCCTGATTAGAGTGGCTTTTACTTCTCGTTCGGGTTTAAAATCGTTATTTACAAGTATCACACTCGCGTTACTGTCGTAAATATATTGACTGTATTTCGGATTTGCCAAAAAACTCAAGGTTCCGGGCACACCTTCTTCAATTTTCGAAAAATTTCCTACTTTTACTACACCATCTCCTTCGACAGTACCATTCAGAAAATCAGCAATTTGTTGAGCACTAAACTCCATAAAAAAAAATTTTTGGGTGCAAAGGTACAAAACAAAATCCAATTTTCAGTCAAAAGAGCTTGATTTGTACCCGAATATACATCTAAAACACAATTATAACATCTGTTGATAACGCAATTTTATATTTTATAATAACAATAAAAATGCTTTTCTACTTTTTTCGTGAGCACTTGTATATTAAGCATATCGGACACATCGGTAATGTCTTTAACATTGTCATTTTTTAACAATATCTTGATGCTGTCATCATCGGGCGAATAGGTATCGGTAGTTACTATTTCGTCACCCAAAAAGTAAGTAGCTTCCTCTTCTGATATTCCAAAATAAGTAGCATACTGTTTTAAATCCTTTGAATATACCGCTTTATCGACCAAATTCGGATTAATTTCTACCTTAAACAAGCGTCGATTGGTAAAATCACGGCAAAGTGTTGAAAGCACAATATCAGAATGACTTCCCCAAACTTTAATGGCACATACCAAATCCGAATCGTCGAGCATTACAAAGTTTTGCAGCGCTTCATCGGATTTTAAAAACGAATTTTTGTCAATTCTATTGTATAAAAAATAATGCAAAGCTGGCGAAGCAAATAAATCGTCGCCACGCAACTTCAACTCTTTAGCACGTTTAAGAATATTGACCAACATACGCTCGGCAGCCACCGATGTTTTATGCAAATACACCTGCCAATACATCAACCGACGCGCTACCAAAAACTTTTCGATAGAATATATTCCTTTAATATCTACCACCAATTCGTCGTTATGCAAATTAAGCATCTTAATAATGCGTGCTGCACCGATTATACCTTCGCTTACACCTGAGAAAAAACTATCGCGACTCAAATAATCCAACCTATCCATATCTAACTGACCTGAAACAAGTTGGTGCAAATATTTTTTAGGATAATTTGCCGTGAATATTTCTATTGAAATATCGAGTTTGCCCTCAAATACCTCGTTGAGCTTTTGCATGAGTATAAGCGAAATTTCTTCGTGACTTATATCATTTACCAAACTGTGTTCTAAGGCATGCGAAAAAGGACCGTGACCAACATCATGCAAAAGAATACAAGCCCGCACAGCTTCGGCTTCGGCTGGCGAAATAGCATGACCTTGTTGCTGGAGTTGTGTAATGGCTTCGCCCATAAGATGCATTGCACCTAATGAATGTTGCATGCGGGTATGTTGAGCACCCGGATATACAAACGATGAAAGACCTAACTGCTTGATTCTGTGAAGACGTTGAAAATAGGGATGCTGAATTAAATCGTACAAAAATTCGCTCGGAATATTTATAAATCCAAAAACAGGGTCGTTGATAATTTTTCGTTTGTTTGGTTTTTTCATTTAAAAATTAGTTACAAAGTTAAGTCTATCTGATTCCGCGCAAGAATTCTCCGGTTGACATTCGCTTTTTGGCGGGAGCCTGAATCGAAGTTAGATGTATAAAACCGTTACTAACAGCCACTTTGAGAGAGGTTTTGCTGTCGGTTATTGTTGTTCCTACGGCCAACTTGTGTTCGATAATTTCTTTTTCGGTTTCAAAAACCTTTAATTGTACTTTTTCCGTTGTGTTTGGTAGTTCTACGTCGATACGGGCTGTAGGATAAGGACTTAACCCACGCACAAAATTATATATATTTTCGACTGTATCATTTACGTTTATTTCGCAGTTTTCTTTGAAAATTTTTGGAGCTGACTTTAGTACCGTATCGTGGCTGATAAATTGCTGCTGATCAACGGCATCCGTTTTACCAGCAATTAATAAATCAATTGTCCGACATACCATATCAGCACCGAGTACCATTAATCTATCGTGAACAGTACCCGCGTTATCTGTTTCGGAAATAGGAGTTTTTTCCTGTAAAATAATTTTTCCAGTATCAATTTCGTGTGTCAGGAAAAAAGTGGTAGCACCGGTTTCTTTCTCACCATTAATAATAGCATAGTTTATAGGCGCTGCACCACGGTATTGCGGTAAAAGTGATGCGTGTAAATTGAAAGTACCAAAGCTGGGCATATTCCAAACCACTTCGGGCAACATACGAAAAGCAACAACTACCTGTACATCAGCTTTCAGCTCATGCAATTCCTGTAAAAAAGTTTCATCCTTGAGCTTTTCGGGCTGTAGAATTTTCAGACCTTTCTCCAACGCATATTGCTTTACAGGCGAAAATTGTATTTTGTGTCCACGTCCGGCAGGTTTGTCGGGCATGGTAATTACGCCCACCACATCGTAGTTGTTTTCAACCAATGCTTTCAGACTTTCAACCGCAAAATCGGGCGTACCCATAAATACAATTCGCATGTTGCAAAAATTTTTTGTTATTTCTAAGCCGATTTTATTTTATATGAAGTACTTGTTTTACCTTTCAGAATATTATTTAGTTTCGATTTTATCATCTGTCGTCGTAAAGGCGACACTTTATCCGTAAATAAATGACCTTCTAAATGGTCGTATTCGTGTTGAATAACACGAGCCTTAAAATCTTGAAAAACATCGACATGTTCAACAAAATCACTATCTAAATATTTAATTTTTATCGATAGCGAACGTTCTACAGTTTCGTGAATACCCGGTATACTCAAGCAACCCTCCTCTGCCACCGCACTATCATCGCTCATTTCGAGCATTTCGGGGTTTATCATGGCTATTTTAAAATCGGCAAGTTCGAGATTGTCTTCGCGAAGAGCTTCGAGATCGATAACAAACAAACGAACAGCAAAACCCACCTGAGGAGCTGCCAACCCTACACCATCGGCATAATGCATGGTTTCTAACATATTGCTTATCAAATCCTTTATATTGGGATATTCTTTTGTAATCGGTTCAGCATGTTTACGTAATACTGCATTGCCGTAGGTATGAATTGGTAAAATCATTATGAGTTATGAATTATGAATTATGCATTTTGAGTTAATGCTACCTTATACTTTCCATGTATGTTTGCAAAATAATGGTCGCCGAAATACGATCGACTAATGCTTTGTCTTGTCTGTCTTTTTTCTTCAGTCCACCATCGAGCATGGTTTTGTGTGCCAAAACGGATGTAAAACGTTCGTCCACATAAATCAGTTCAATATTGGGAAACATTTCGCGCATTTTTTTTACAAAAGGCGTAATGTATTGCATCGATTGCGAGTCGGTTCCGTTCATTTGCTTCGGTAAGCCCACCACAAACTTATCAACCTGTTCACGTTCCACATAGCCTTTTATATAATTCAGCGCATCGTGAGCCGATACAGTATCGAGGCTGTTTGCAATTAGTTGCATAGGGTCGGTTACAGCCAATCCAACTCTTTTTTGTCCGTAATCAATCGCAAGTATTCTACCCATTTTTAACCAAATTTAGCGCAAAGGTACAAAAAATTTAGTTGCAGTTTTTAAAAATACCCAATGTTTTAAATATCATTGACAGTGCAAAGCGTGATTTTATAAATTGTATATTCAATTTAAAATCGTAAATTTGCAATCCGAATTTTCTCTCAGGTTATTTCGTTATAATTCACTAACAGATAGCTTATTAAATTTCAGAAATATAGTAAAAAAAACTACGAACAAAGCAGGTATGAACAAAACCGAAAAACAATTTGATCAGGTAGCCACATTTTGCCGTGACATTTTTACAAAAAAAATGAAGGATTATGGTGCTTCGTGGCGAATTTTACGTCAGCAATCGGTAACCGACCAGATTTTTATAAAAGCTAATCGTATTCGCAGCATCGAAATAAAAGGTGTGAGTAAGGTGGATGAAGGCATACGGTCGGAGTTGATTGCTATTGTAAATTATGGTATTATCGGGCTTATTCAGTTGGAGTTGGGTTTTTCGGATTCCGACGATTTAACCTACGACAAAGGTATGGAATTGTATGATAAATACCTGCTCGAAGCCAAAAATTTAATGATGGACAAAAATCACGATTACGACGAAGCATGGCGAACCATGCGCATGCAATCGTACACCGATTTGATTCTTCAAAAAATTTACCGCACCAAACAAATCGAAGATAATAAGGGCGTTACACTTGCCTCTGAAGGTATTGATGCCAACTATTTCGATATGATTAATTATGCGATGTTTGGGTTGATTAAGATTGAAGAGGTTATCTAATGTGATAATGTGCCAAT
>DYSC01000039.1:0-2736 GCA_020726365.1 Porphyromonas sp. | reverse complement strand
TTATGAACTTTAAAAAATTCCTCAATGTCAAAAACAAATTCCAAAGTTAATAATATCCTTTTACATTCAAGTCGCGTACTTTTCGGACTTATGTTTGTTTTTTCGGGCTTTGTTAAAGCTGTCGATCCGCTTGGAATGACCTACAAACTTCAGGATTATTTTACGGCATTCGGGGGTATTTTTACGAGTTTTTCGGATAATGCTTTTGCAATGGCAATAGCGCTTTCGACCATTGAATTGCTAATTGGATTAAATTTAGTCTTTTCGATACAGGTTCGTCGAACGGCATTAGCAGCATTGGCTTTTATGCTTGTAATGACACCGTTAACGCTTTACATAGCCCTTAAAAATCCGGTTTCGGACTGCGGTTGCTTTGGCGAAGCTCTTGTTATTAGTAATTGGGAAACTTTTTGGAAAAACATCGTATTGCTCGGACTTATTTTAACTGTATTATTTACAACTCGTCCGCGTCAGACTTTTTTTCTGCTTTGGATTGAATGGATAGCCATGTTTACTTTTGTTGGAGTTGGAGTTAGCATTTCGGTTTACGCTTACAATCATTTACCTCAAATCGACTTTATGCCTTATAAAAAAGGGGTTAACATAGCCGAAGCGATGAAAACACCCGAAGGCGCACCTCAGGATGAATATGCAACCACATTTATTTACGAAAAAAATGGAAATCAACAGGAATTTACACTCGAAAACTACCCAAATGACGACTCTACGTGGAATTTTATTGATCAAAAAACAACTTTGGTAAAAGAAGGGTTTAAACCAAAAATTCACGATTTCAGAGTATTTAATAGTATGGACGAGGACATAGTTCCTGAATTACTCGAATACAAAGGATATACTTATTTATTAGTACTTTACGAGGTAAACAAAGCCTCAGAAGAAGGCGCTAAAATAGCAGAACAATTTTACAACAAGTATAAAAACACATCGGTTCGCTTCTTTGCCATTACAGCATCGACCGATAAAGATATTGCGACATTTACACAAAAAACAAATAGTACATATCCATTTTATAAAGCAGACCCGATAACACTTAAAACTGTTGTTCGTGCCAATCCCGGATTGGTGTTGATTAAGGACGGAGTTGTTGTTGGGAAATGGCATTGGAAGGATATTTTGTAGTTATGAGTTATAAATTTTGAGATTTAAAATTTCATCACATCAACACATTATCACATCAATATATGAATAAAAAAGTCAGAGTGCGCTTTGCACCAAGTCCTACAGGTCCGCTGCATATTGGCGGTGTACGTACAGCTTTGTATAATTTCCTTTTTGCCCGCAAACACGGTGGCAATATGCTGCTTCGTATTGAGGATACAGATTCGGCTCGTTTTGTGCCGGGTGCGGAAGAGTATATTGTAGAAGCACTCAGTTGGCTTGGTATAGAAATAGACGAAGGAATTGGTGCCAAAACTACTGGCACACATGCTCCTTATCGCCAAAGCGAACGCAAATCCATTTACCGGAAATATGTTGACCAATTGATAGAAGCAGGTTTAGCCTATATTGCTTTCGATACGCCTGCCGAACTGGATGCAAAACGTGCCGAAATTGCTAATTTTCAGTACGATGCGAGCACACGTGGCATGATGACAAATTCGTTGACACTTGCAGTCGACGAAGTTGCGGTGCGCATTGCAGCCGGACAGCAATATGTGGTGCGTATAAAAATTGAACCCAACGAGGACGTAAAAGTGCAGGATTTAATTCGTGGCGAGGTAATTATAAACTCGTCGGTGATTGATGACAAAGTACTTTTTAAATCGTCGGACGAATTGCCTACCTATCACATGGCCAATGTGGTTGACGATTACCTGATGGAAATTTCGCACGTTATTCGTGGCGAAGAATGGTTGCCTTCGGCACCGCTGCACGTTTTGTTGTACCGCTACTTAGGTTGGACTGAAAGCATGCCGCAGTTTGCGCACCTGCCTTTGTTGCTCAAACCCGACGGCAACGGCAAACTCAGCAAGCGCGATGGCGACCGTCTGGGCTTTCCGGTTTTTCCACTGAATTGGGCTGACCCAAAAACAGGCGAAACCTCGTCGGGATACCGCGAAGCAGGTTATTTCCCCGAGGCGGTGGTTAACTTTTTATCGCTATTGGGTTGGAACTCAGGCACCGAGCAGGAAATTTTTTCGATGCAGGAATTAATTGAGCAATTTTCGCTCGACCGTGTAAGCAAAAGCGGCGCAAAATTCGATTACGAAAAAGGTAAATGGTTTAACCACAAATACCTTCAGGCAAAACCGATAGAAGAAATTGCCTATTTGTTTCAACATATATTGATTGAAAAAGGAATTATCGAAGATTCCGAAAAAGTACAAAAAATAGTGAGTTTGGTACGCGAACGCGCAAACTTTGTAAATGAACTGTGGGCACAAGCATCGTTCTTTTTCGAAGCTCCCCAACAGTACGACGAAAAAACAATACAAAAACGTTGGAAACCCGAAACTCCGACTCAACTAACCAAACTCAGCGAACTACTCGCCACCATCGAAGACTTTAGTCCCGAAAACACGGAAGTAATTATTAAAGAATGGATTACGGCAAACGAATACAACCTCGGCGGCATTATGAATGCTTTCCGACTTGCGCTCGTAGGCGAACCCAAAGGTCCACACATTTTTGATATTATCGACATTATTGGAAAAGAAGAAACAATAGCGCGAATTAAAAAGGCTGTGGAAGTGATTTGATTGACATAAAATCTTT
>DYSC01000161.1 GCA_020726365.1 Porphyromonas sp. | reverse complement strand
GGTAATAAGCAGATTAAAGAATAAAATCAAAATGCTACTATTTACAACGGCATTGGTACTTGCTTTACCCACATCGAGTGCACCACCGTAGGCATAATAGCCATAATAAGCTGCTATCGATGATATTAAAAATGCAAAAACAAGCGATTTTACAAGGGAATAAAACACATAATACGGAATAAAAGCATACTGTATTCCTAATAAATAATCGGCAGTAGTGATTATATCCGTAAAAACGCCAACAAGATAACCTCCAAAAAGTCCGACCGCCATACTGAAAATTACCAAAAAAGGCATCATAAAGATAAATGCAGTTATTTTGGGTAAAATAAGGTAATTTGCCGAATTAACACCCATAATTTCGAGGGCATCAATTTGCTCAGTAATGCGCATAGTACCAATTTCGGAAGCGATATTCGAGCCAATTTTACCGGCTAAAATCAAACATAGAATAGTGGACGAAAACTCCAACAAAAGTGTGTCGCGCGTAACCAAACCGATGCTAAAAGTTGGCAGCAATGGATTTTCGGTATTCAGTTTGGTTTGGATAGTCATAATAGCACCAATAAAAACCGAAATAATGATTACGATAGGTAAACTTTGCAAGCCGAGTTTTTCTAATTCTTTCGGAAACTGGCGAAAAAACATTCGCCAACGGTCGGGTTCTACAAGCACGCGCTTCATTAATAAAGCATATTTGCCTATATCTTGAAAAATATTCATTTATGTTTTCTTTGTTAGTGTAATAATTTGTTTTTGCAAAAGTACACAAAAAATCTTATTCGGTCGTTTAACCAATTATTTACCGAACTGATTATTTGAGGTATTTTTCCAAAAACCTATCTTGTTCCCAAAGCAGATGTAAAATATTTTCGCGAGCTACATAGCCGTGTTGTTCCTTTGGCAAAATTACCATACGAGCCGGAGCACCAAGTCCTTTCAGTGCCTGAAAATAACGTTCGGTTTGTAGCGTAAACGTTCCAGGATTGTTATCAGCTTCGCCATGAACTAAAAGCATAGGTGTTTTCATTTTATCAGCCTGCATAAAGGGCGACATGATGTTGTACACTTCGGGCACATCCCAATAGTTGCGTTGTTCGCTCTGAAAACCAAAGGGCGTAAGCGTACGGTTGTAAGCGCCACTACGAGCAATGCCACAGGCAAATAATTCACAATGAGTAAGCAAATTAGCCGTCATAAATGCACCGTACGAATGTCCGCCAACTGCCACTTTTTTACGGTCGATAAAGCCCAACGAATCCACCGCATCGATGGCAGCTTTGGCATTCGCGACTAATTGAGGCACAAAAGTATCGTTTGGTTCGATTTTGCCTTCACCTACAATGGGGAAGGCAGCATCGTCGAGCACAGCATAGCCACGAGTAACCCAATATACAAACGAGCCATAATATGGATATGTAAATTCGTTTGGATTGGCTGTACTTTGACCAGCACTATTTTTATCCTTGTATTCGGCCGGATAAGCCCAAATTAGCAAAGGTAATTTTTCTGTTTTGGTTTTTTGATCGTAACCGGCAGGCAAATAAAGCGTTCCCGAAAGCTCCACACCATCAGCACGTTTGTATTTTATCTGTTCTTTGTGAACACCTGCTATGCTTTCGAATGGATTTTTGAAATACGTAATTTGTTGTGGAGCAATGCGTTTCTTAATATTTCGGATAAAATAATTTGGAAATTCGTTTTTCGATTGCATACGCACAAGCACTTCCCCCTTTTTTACATCCACAATATCCTGTATTTCCTCCATTTTGTCGGTGAGTGCCGACTGATACAAACGTTTGGTTTTCAGGGTCGAAAGATTCAATTCGTCGATAAAAGGAAATTGACCTTTGGCTGTAAAACCATCGCCCAACAAATAAGCATTTCCACCTTCGATGGTAAGCACATATTTGCCATAAGTATTTTTTTGTGTTTCAAAATCGCCTAAGTCGGCATATACATCCTGAAAGTTGCGCGCACTGAATAATCGGGGTGCCTGCTCCGGATTCGAAGGATTAATGACCGATACTTTCATCTGTCGCGTATCGTACCATTCCTCATTCAAAACAGCTGTGGTTGCATTTCCCCACACCAAGCGCGAGAAACGAAGAGTGGTTTTGCACAACAACTCAGGTTCCTCCACGAATGGAGCCTTATGCGTATAAACTGCATCGCGGAATTCAACTTCTTTTTGTGGGTCGCCACCATCGAGAGCTTCTACCCAAAACAAAGTGGATGGTTCGTCGGCTCGCCAACTAAGCGAACGTTTTCCGGTACGAACTGCCATAAATCCTTTGGGAAGCACTTCAGACAACGGGACTTCATTAACCGTTTTAACTTTCGAACCCACAGCATCGTACACCACATTTACCTGTGGAAAACGGTTGAGTGGCACAATATACGAAAATGGCTTGCACAAAGTGGTTACTAACACATAATTTCCATCAGGTGAAATTATTTCGTTTACGTACAAATCAGCTTCTTTGAACAATTTCTTAGTTCCATCCAAATTGATTTTATAAAGCTCGGATGTGGTGAGTGTTACAAAGTTGACCTCATCGGTCGGATTTTTAAGCATATCCTGATACGTCCGGTTTTGCGATTTTGAACCATCACTTACCGAGATAATGGGACCTGTGGGCAATGCTTTTTTCCCATCAATCAATTCCGTTCGATTAGCAGGCAACATTCTAACTAATAAACTTTTACTATCGCGAAACCAATTGACCGGATTACCAACGTTTGCATTTAAAACAGCATTAGTCAACTTTGTAGCTTTTGCAGTATTAAAATCGGCCATCCAAAGCTCCACGCCGTTTGTTACCGTATTGGTAAAAGCTACTTTTGTTTCATCGGGCGACCAGAGCACATTAGCAATACGCATACTCTGAGGCAAACCCACAAATTCAACGGGCTCTTTATCAGTTAGTTTTCGCATTTTTAGCGAACTAATATAACTCATGGACGAGCTGATATTTGTAACAGGATTAACGCGCAGCCCTGCCAAACTAATTTCCTGCTGATTAAGGTCGTCGAGCGATTTGTAGGTAGGACGATAACTGAGTAGCATAAAGGTTTTACGAGTATCCATTGCAACCGATGGCGGGCGTTGATAATCGGCTAATTGTAAAATGGATTGCGGTGGAAGTTGGTACGACAGGTTTTCCTGCGAATGGGAAGATGCTAAACTCATTAGTGTAAGTAGTATTGTTGTTAGTAGTTGTTTCATAAGATAGTATTTTAAAATGACCAAACTCAAATTTATGCATTATTTTATCATAAAAAGATTTGAAATAAGAAACGGCACAAAAATAACTAAAAAATACGGAACTATAGTTCATAGCTCAATACTAAAGAATTAAAGAAAAAATTATTAGCGTAATCTTAAAAAAAATCGTGATAATGAAACATTTTCCAAATAAATGAATTACTTTTGACCTAATTTATAAGTACAATGCCATAAAATCTCAAAAAAAA
>DYSC01000004.1:35609-46714 GCA_020726365.1 Porphyromonas sp. | reverse complement strand
AAAAATATAATTTTGTTGGTTAAAACAATGTTCTTGCAATTTTTTTTTTAACTTTACCAACTTTTTAAACTAAAAACATGGCTAAAACAAAATCAGTATATATCTGTCAGAATTGCGGAGCAGAGTCGCCAAAGTGGATAGGCAAATGTCCGTCGTGTGGCGAGTGGAACTCGTACGTTGAGGAAATTGTGAGCAAAGATACATCGCCCAAAATGACACTTGGTGGTCTCGAAATTACGAAGCAAAAACCTGTGCGATTGGATGAAGTGGAAACTTCGGAAGAGAGCCGTATCGACACTTCGAGCAACGAGCTGAATCGTGTTCTTGGTGGTGGATTGGTGCCTGGCTCATTGGTTTTGATAGGTGGTGAGCCCGGTATTGGAAAATCTACGCTCGTATTGCAGGTTGTGCTTAATTTAAAAGGGAAACGCACACTTTATATTTCGGGCGAGGAGAGCGTAAAACAATTGAAATTGCGTGCCGAACGATTGAAATACGATAATCCCGATTGCTATATTGTAAGCGAAACCTCGTTGGAACAGATTTTTGTTCACATTCAGAATATTGAACCCGATGTGGTAATTGTCGATTCCATTCAAACTGTTTCGACCGAAATGATTGAATCGTCGCCTGGTTCAGTATCACAAGTGCGCGAATGTGCTGCGCATTTACTAAAATTTTGCAAAACGAGTGGTACTCCGGTACTCCTCATAGGCCATATCAATAAGGAAGGTAGCATTGCCGGTCCTAAGGTATTGGAACATATTGTGGATACAGTTTTACAGTTCGAAGGCGACCAGCATTACATGTATCGTATTTTGCGCAGTATCAAAAATCGCTTCGGAAGTACTTCCGAATTGGGTATTTTCGAAATGCAGCAAAACGGTCTTCGCGAGGTGAGTAATCCTTCGGAACTGCTTCTATCGCAAAACCACGAGGGTTTGAGTGGCGTTGCCATAGCTTCGGCAATTGAAGGTGTTCGTCCATTTTTAATTGAAACACAAGCACTTGTAAGTTCAGCTGCTTATGGTACACCTCAACGCTCTTGCACAGGCTTCGATCTACGCCGCCTGAATATGCTGCTGGCAGTACTCGAAAAACGGGCAGGTTTTAAATTGGCGCAAAAAGATGTGTTTCTGAACATTGCCGGTGGGCTCAAAATAAACGATCCAGCCATCGACCTTGCAGTAATTTCTGCCATATTGTCATCGAACGTAGATATTTCCATCGAAAAGCAAGTGTGCATTGCCGGTGAAGTGGGACTTTCGGGCGAAATTCGCCCCATAAACCGCATCGAACAACGCATACTTGAAGCCGAAAAGTTAGGATTTACCAAAATGATTATTCCCGATTTCAATTTAAAAGCATTGAATATAGGCAAAATAAACATGGAAATTATTCGGGTTAAGAAAGTAGAAGAAGCATTCCGTGTTTTATTTCGAAAATAAAATATGGGAGCAAAATAATAGCGCATATTTGTGTTAATCGCAGTCAGCAGCTCCGTCTCTTGTTCCCCTCTCCTCAAAGAGAGAAGTTGAGGGTTAAGTACATATTGTCTTCTTAATTTCAGTTAAAAACAGACCTTAAACATTCAAATTACTAAAAAATAGAACTTTCGCGGAATTTAATCTGCTAAAAAAATTATCTTTGTATCAAATTTAACACATATAACGCATGTTACAAGCATTTATAGTATCGGCTATATTATTAATTATTGGGATATTAATTCTTGGATTCCGAATTTTTTTTATAAAAAATGGAGAATTTCCAAATATCCACATCGGTGGCAATCAAGGTCTTAAAAAACAGGGGATTAGTTGTGCTACTACGCAAGTACGTGATGAGCAAAAATCAAAAAACTTAATAAACAAAGAAGTATATAACGAAATAACACAATTTTAATTTTACAAAAGCAGAATGAAAAATCTCTCACTCATTTTTAATGGCGTTTTAGCCATTGCAGTTATTGCTCTTTTTATTATTGTATTTACCAAGAATGGTAATAATACGGGTGCTGCAACTCCCTTTACAAAGGAACAAATTAAAGCCGGTAAATTGCCTGTAGCATATATCAATGTTGATTCGTTACTATCTAATTATCAGTTTGCTAAAGATGCCAACGAATCGTTGATTCGCAAACAAGAAGATTCTCGCCTGAATATCAACACAAAAGCACGTCAGTTGCAGGTGGAAATGGGTGAGTTTCAGAAAAAATTAGAAGCTAATGCTTTCTTAAGTCGCGAACGCGCCGAACAGGAGCAAGCTCGCTTGGTTCGTCGTCAGCAGGAATTACAGGAACTCGATGGCAAGTTAAGTCAGCAAATAATGCAGGTACAACAAAAAATGAGCGAACAACTACGCGATACAATTAATGCGTTTTTGAAAGAATATAACAAGGACAAAAAATACGAAATGATTTTCAGCAATACTTCGAGCGATAATATTTTGTATGCCAATAAGGGATATGATATTACAGCCGAAATTACAAAACTGCTCAACGAGCGCTTTAAATCAAAAAAATAACTGAAAAATTCCAACTAAAAAGGCAATCCGAGTCGGGTTGCCTTTTTTTATTTCATATCATTCAATTTCTAAAACGGTTTTCGAAAGCTACAACCTTCTTTCCAACGGCTACAACCATAAGCTGAATTACCCTTCAACAAGGTTCCTTTGCCGCATTCGGGACAAATCGTTCCAACTATTGTATCCATTTCAACAGGTTTTGCAGCATTTACAATTCGGTTTTCACTTTTTACATTGAAAACGACCTGCCGTACCATCTCTTTTAATTCTTCCAAAAACTCTTTTGCTTCGTATTCTCCACGTTCCACCATTCGCAGTTTCTTTTCCCAAAGTCCGGTGAGCTCTGCCGATTTTAGCAGCTCTTCGCTTATGGTTTGTATTAAATCCACTCCCGTGTTGGTGGCAATAAGATTTTTACGCTCTTTGCGTATATAATCGCGCTTAAAAAGTGTTTCGATAATGGCTGCACGGGTCGACGGACGACCAATGCCATTGTCTTTCATGGCATCGCGTAATTCATCGTTGTCCACTAATTTTCCGGCTGTTTCCATTGCCCTTAGCAGTGTTGCTTCGGTGTACGGTTTTGGGGGCGAAGTCCATTTTTCGGCCAATGTGGGTTCGTGTGGACCACTTTCGCCTTTGGTGAAAATAGGTAAGGTTTTTTCGTCCTCATCGGCTTCTTTTTCGTCGGTGTCGGCCTTTGCTTTTTCGAAAACTACACGCCAACCTGCATCGAGAATTTGTTTCCCGTTCACTTTAAATTCAACTTTATCCACTTCGCCCAAAACCGTTGTAGTGGCTATTTTACATTCAGTGTAAAAGTTGGCAATAAACCGTCGGGCTACCAAATCGAACACGCGACGTTCATTTTCGTTAAGTGCCGTTGGATGAATGCCCGTTGGGATAATAGCATGGTGGTCGGTTACTTTCGCATTATCAAAAACCTTTTTTGTTTTCGGTATTTTTGCAGCCAGCAAGGGAGCAGTAAGTAGTTCGTAATCTTTTATTCCCTTCAGAATGGCGGGAATTTTCGGATACATATCGTCGCTCAAAAAAGTAGTATCCACACGTGGATAAGTAGTTATTTTTTTCTCGTAAAGACTTTGAATTAACTTGAGCGTTTCGTCGGCCGAAAAGCTGTATTTTTTATTGCATTCCACTTGTAATGAAGTCAAATCAAATAATTTAGGCGCCGATTCAGTTCCCTTTTTGGTGGAAATGTCGGTTACAAAAAAATCGGATGCTTTTACTGTTTCCAAAAACTGAGTGCCTTCCTCCATGCTCGAAAATCGACCTTTTGATGCCGAAAACAGAGTGTCGCGATACACAGTTTTTAATTCCCAATAGGCTTCGGGTTTAAAATTTTCAATTTCGAGTTGGCGGTTTACAATAAGTGCAAGGGTAGGGGTTTGCACCCTTCCAATCGATAAAACCTGACGATTTTTACCGTATTTCAAGGTGTAAAGGCGTGTGGCATTCATACCCAACAACCAATCGCCAATTGCGCGCGAAAGTCCTGCTTCGTACAAATGTTGATATTCCGATTGATCCTTCAGCTTTTTAAATCCTTCACGAATCGATTCTTCAGTAAGCGAAGAAATCCAAAGCCTTTTCACCGGACATTTACAGAGTGCCTTTTGCAGCACCCATCGTTGAATCAATTCTCCTTCCTGCCCAGCATCACCACAATTTATCACCTCGTCGGCAGTCGAAAATAGTTGTTCTATTACTTTAAATTGTTTTTGTATTCCACTATCGTTCATCACTTTAATTCCAAATCGTTGTGGTATCATTGGCAAGTGACTCAATGCCCATCCTTTCCACTCAGGTGCATATTCGTGCGGTTCGAGCAAACCACACAAATGTCCGAATGTCCATGTAACCTGATAGCCATTTCCTTCCATATAGCCATCTTTTCGGGTTTTTGCACCCAAAATTTCGGCAATATCACGCGCTACACTTGGCTTTTCGGCTATACAAACAATCATATTACTTGTTTTCAGAATATTAGTGAAATAAATCTTGATTTTTTAAACGAATGCAAAGTTAATAAAATTTATGAATGATTGAAATGAGTTTAGCAGATTTCCATTTTTAAAATATATTGAGTGAAAAAGCGTTATTTATAGGCAAAGAGTATTATTTACAGCATAAAAAATCATTTTTTTAATGTATCTTTGTGGAGTATTTTAAAATACGTATTATTTGTTTTAAAGCTCTGAATGATAATTAATTAAATCGAATATAATGTCCTTTCAAATGAAGCAACTTCCTAAATTAAGTTTACTTTTCGTTTTCATGCTGTTTTTTGGTAATATGGTAGCGCAAAAATATGGTATCGAAACTGGTTTTGTTCAGCCAAAACAGTCTGGTTCACAGTTTCGTACCACTTATTTCAACGGTGGACGATTGGGAGGGAGTGTCGAATTTGAACTGAAAAACAATTTTAGTTTGCTTACAGGCGCACTCTATTCGTTGGTTTATTCGGACAGAACCCAGTATTACTATTCTACCGATTCGGTGAACTATAAAACGTTAAATCATACAATTGAGATTCCTTTGCAGGTTCAGTATTCGCTTCCTGTATCTAAGAACTTCAAATTCTTTGCCTTTGCCGGACCAAATATTGGCATCGGGTTGGCACAACCTCAAAAAGTAACGGCTGTGGTGTCGGCAACTACTTTAAAAGAATTTGAAGATTCCAAATTGATTCCTGACAATATGAAACCATTTGTTCGTTTGGAATCAGATAGTTATGTCGATAACGATTTATATGTAAAATCAATGATTCAACGTATTAATCTTCAAATTTCGATAGGTGGTGGTGTTCAATTTAAAAATTACAAACTCAAAGGTGGTTACGATTTTGGAATTAATAGCATAAATAAAATAGATACCAGCAAGTTAATGAGTTTAAAACAAAGTGGTTGGTTTGTTTCTTTGATTTATCAATTTTAAAATTTGTTCAAATTATCATTTTGTGAAATATGTCAATATCTGATATTTATAAGCTTTTTCAACAACATTCTACTATTTCAACCGACAGTCGTAATTGTCCTGCCGGTTGTTTGTTTTTTGCACTCAAAGGCGATAACTTTAATGCGAATGCTTTTGCACTTTCGGCATTGGAAAATGGTGCAGCTTACGCTATTGTCGACGAAAGCGAATATGCTACTGATGAGCGCTTTATTTTAGTTGATAATGTGCTCGAAACCTTGCAACAATTGGCAAATTTTCATCGTAAGCAGCTCGGCACCAAAGTAATTGGAATTACCGGAACCAATGGCAAAACCACTTCCAAAGAATTGATTGCTGCTGTGTTGAGTCAAAAATTCAACATTTTATTTACACAAGGAAATCTGAACAATCACATTGGAGTGCCTCTTACACTGCTCAAACTGCGCCCTGAGCACGAAATTGCCGTCATTGAAATGGGAGCCAGTCATAAGGGAGATATAAAAGAACTTGCCGAAATTGCTTGTCCCGATTATGGTATTATTACCAATGTGGGTAAAGCACATTTGGAGGGTTTTGGTTCATTCGAAGGCGTAAAAGATACAAAATCAGAGCTTTATGCTAATATTTTTAATCAAGGTAAAAAAATATTTATTAATGATGGAAATGAATATTTACGTGAAATGGCTCATAAATCGGGTTTTACGAACGACGACAGGTTATTGAAATACAAGCTAATTTTAGAAAGTTCCGTCGATTTGGTAACTGGTTCTGTAGTTTCATGCTCTCCTTTTTTAAAAATGCAATGTACTACAGATAAGCAGCATAACTTCGAAATAGAAACAAAACTTATTGGTAGCTATAATGCCGAAAATATTCTGGCTGCTGTTACAATTGGTCATTTCTTTGGAATTGATGATGCAACAATTAAAGCTGGTTTAGAACAATATACGCCTCAAAACAACCGTTCGCAACTAACTGTTACCGAACGCAATAAATTGGTTGTAGATGCCTACAATGCTAACCCAACAAGTATGCGTGCTGCTGTTGACAACTTTGGAATTATGGAAGTTGCCAATAAAATGTTGATATTGGGCGATATGCTCGAACTTGGCGAATATGCCGAAATGGAACATCAAACCATAGTGGATTTGCTCGAAAGTTATCAGTTGCATAATGTGCTATTAGTTGGCAAACTTTTTGCCCAAACTAAAAACAGTTTTAAATGTTTTGATTCAGTTGAAAATTTAATTCAATATATTGAAAAACAGGTTATTACCGAAAATTATATTTTAATTAAAGGTTCGCGAGGCATTAAGCTCGAAAAGGTTATTTCTTTACTTTAATATTCGAAAACAAATTACAAACATACAATTGAAGCCTTTCTCTATTCTCCCATCGGGGTTAGGGGCTGGATTTAATTATTTAAAGATGAATAAAAACAATAAAATTATACTTTCGGTTTTGATTGCTGTTATTTTGGCATTAATCATTACAGTTATATTCTTGATTAACAGAACGAAAGAAAAAGAAGCTGAAATTGCAGAAGTAGTTGAAATGATGAATTTCGAAAAGCAACAGGTAGAACGCGAATTTCAGGATATGGCTTCGGAATTCGATGGCTATACTTCAAATATCAAAAATGATTCGCTCTTTAAATTGCTCGAAGATCAGAAAGTAAAAATGCATCAGTTACTCGAAGAGTTGCGTGTTACCAAATCGACCAATGCACGTAAAATTGCCGAGCTTAAAAATGAGCTTGCTACTGTACGTAAATTGTTAGTGCATTATGTAAATCAAATAGATGCGTTAAATGCTGAAAATAAAGAACTTAAAACTGAGAATACGGAAGTTAAACGTCGGTATTCGGAGGCTTCGGAAACGGTAAATCAGCTTTCGAAAGAAAAGGAAACCTTAAACGAAGTGGTTACACGTGCGTCGAAATTAGAAGTTTCAGGTTTTAGTTTTACACCACTCAATAGTCGGAATAAAAAAACAAGTTGGTTTACCCAAACTGCAAAATTACAATTCAATTACACAGTAAATAAAAATATCACAGCACAACCGGGTGAAAAAACAATGTATTTACGTTTAACTCGTCCGGATGATGAGGTGCTGATAAAAGGATCAGGTCAAGTATTTCAGTATGAAAATAAAAAGATAAATTATTCCCTGAAAAAAGACTTCGAATATACAGGCGAAGCACACAATGATGTGTTGTATTGGAATGTGGAAGAAGTTTTACAACCCGGAACCTATCGAGCTGAATTCTTTTGCGATGGTAACCGAGTTGGTAGTTTTAGTTTTGTATTAAAAAAGTAAACACGGATACAAGAGTTTCCTCAAAAACTATTTAATAACAATAAATAGCGCATAAACCTGCCTGCGGTAGGCAAGGTGCAAATAACGGTAAAGTTTAATGTCTACAAGTCATCAATTTTCACTTGCATCCCGCAAAATTGCTTTCGATGTGCAGCATCGCAAAACAATTCAATTCAACATAGCACGTTACGATACGGCTGTGGAGACGGGAATGGCGCGCTACCAAGATGTGGAGTTGGCAAAGCAAAATGCAGCGGCTATTAAACGCGATGTGTTGGCAAATTGGGAAAAATATTTACTTGAGTTTGAAAAAAACTGCATTGCAAATGGCTCAGAAGTGCTTTGGGCAGCTGATGCCAACGAAGCTACTGAATTTATAAAAAAAATACTGTCCGAAAATAATGCCCGCCTACTTGTAAAAAGTAAATCGATGACCACCGAAGAGATTGAATTGAATCATGTGGCCGAAAGTGTTGGTTGTGAGTCGGTGGAAACAGATTTAGGCGAGTTTATTGTGCAGGTGGCAGGCGAAAAGCCGTACCATATTGTAACTCCGGCTATGCATAAATCCAAAGGGGATATTGCCAAGCTTTTCAACGAAAAATTCAATACACCAATCGACAGTACACCCGAAGAAATGACAGAATATGTTCGTCAGGTACTACGAAAAAAATACACAGAAGCCGAAGTAGGAGTAACGGGAGCTAATTTTCTGATTGCTGATATTGGAGGTATTTCGGTTACCGAAAACGAAGGTAATGGCTTGATGACTACCGCTTTTCCCAAGGTGCATATTGTTATTGCAGGTATTGAAAAAATTATACCAAAAATGTCTCAGTTGGGCTTGTTTTACCCATTGCTTTCGGCACACGGAACGGGTCAGCAAATTACAGCCTACAATACCATTTTCACCGGTCACCGAAAAAATAACGAAGTGGATGGACCCGAGAAAATGAAAATAATTTTACTCGATAATAAACGTACCGATGTTTTTGCCGACGACGAAGCATACCAATCATTAGCTTGTATTCGTTGTGGAGCATGCCTCAATGGCTGTCCAGTGTATAAAACAATAGGTGGTTATACTTACGATACAACTTACAGTGGACCAATAGGTTCGGTGCTTACGCCTTTTTTGCGTGGTTTTCAGGATTTTTCGCACCTGAGTTTTGCATCCACACTTTGTGGAAAATGTGTGGAAGTTTGTCCGGTGAAAATTCCGCTCACAGATATTTTGCTTAGTAACCGACGAAAAGCAGTGGAACAAAATTTGCGACCCAAAGCCGAGAAAATAGCCATGCAGGGATTCAAATTAATAAGTTCGCATCGTGTTGGTTTCGACCTTGCATCCGGATTTGTAAAAAATATCGTAACTTCGCCTTTTAATTACTGGGGCTGGGGACCTAACAGAACGATGCCAAAATTTGCAACCAAATCATTTTCAGAACAATACCGTAAAAATAAAAAATAAAATATGAAGCAACTTACAAAATTTTCTTTCCTGTTTTTAATAATAGCTATTGCTTTCAGTGCTTGTAAAGAAGAAGATTATGCCGATTGGAAAATTCTGAATGACAATAAATATGCTGCCGAATATGCTGCTACTAATTACACAAAATTAGAATCATCGGGTTTGTGTTATTTAATAATTCATCAGGGAGAAATTAAGAAAAGACCCAATGTCAATTCCTACGTTAGAGTTAGATATACCGGTAAATTAATTACCGGAAAAGTTTTCGATAGTGGAACGTACGAAGGTTATTTGTCTAAAACAGTTGCCGGATGGAGAGAGGCTATTGCTTTATTAAACGTAGGTGGAAGTATGGAAATGTTTTTTCCGTATAGTTTAGGATACGATTCCAATGCGAATGGTGCGGTTCCACCTTATTCTATGTTGTATTTCACTGTTGAATTATTGGATGCTCAATATTAATTAGCTATATGAAGTCACTTATTTTCTGTGCTTTAATGCTGTTTTCTGCAAGCTTGTATTCGGCAGAATATACAATTGACAATATCCCAAATCCAAAAACAACCAATGCGGCTGCTTTTGTTAGTAATCCTGATGGAATTTTGAAGGAAGAAACTGTTCAGGCAATTAATCAAAAATTGAGCAAATTGCAAGCTACAAACAAATCGGAAGTAGCAGTAGTGGTCGTTAATTCTATTGGTTACGAGGAAATTAAGCCTTTTGCAACTGCTTTGTTGAAAAAATGGGGCATTGGTACAGCCGAAAATAGCAATGGTTTGTTGGTGCTTTTTGTAATGGACCAACGAAAAGTAACGTTTGAAACCGGCTACGGACTCGAAGGTGTGCTTCCTGATGCTATCACAAAGCGCATTCAAACCCAAAATATGATTCCGTATTTCAAACAAGGCGATTACGATGGTGGAATGCTTGCCGGAGTGGAGCGGATTGTCTCGGTTGTAAAAGGTGAAACTTTTGTTGAAAAAAAAGTAGAAATTCCTTGGGATGAAATTATTCCATTGGCAATTGGCGTTTATATTATGTTGAGTTTACTCGCTTTTGTTTGGGTTGGAAACATAGTTGCTAAAGTTCGTAAAAACCCAAAACTTTCGAGTAACATTCAGCGTTATAAAGCTATAAAATCAGAAAAAGCAGCGGCTTTTATGGTTCTTTGGCTTATTTTACCGGTTATTGCTTTTGTGGGAATATTGTTACTAAAGTTTCCGACTTATTATATGCTGTTGCTGTTACCTGTGTCGTTAACTACTATTCCTGCAAATATTTATGGCAAACTAATGATGCGTAAAGTGCGTCGGCAACCCATAAAATGCAGTGAGTGCGGTGGAATAATGCACATTTTGAGCGAAAAGCAGGAAGATGCGCATTTGAAACTTGCGCAACAATTCGAGGAGCAATTACATGCAGTTGATTATGACGTGTTTGTGTGCGATTCGTGTAAAAACGAAACTATTTACACCTTAGACAAACCAAGCATTTATAGCAATTGTCCGAAATGTGGTACAAAAGCATTTATTTTAAAAGATAAACGAACCATAGTTGCTCCAACTTATATTAGTGCAGGTACAGAGCGCACTACATATCATTGCAAATTTTGTGGCTACGAAGAAAACCACAACGATACCATTCCACGTTTACGGCGCGATAATGCCAGTGCTTTTGTTGGTGGCGCTGTTGCCGGAAGCATCTTGAGTAGTGGTCGTGGTGGTTTTGGTGGTGGAGGCGGAGGTTTCTCCGGCGGTAGTTTTGGTGGCGGATTTTCGGGTGGAGGTGGTTCCACAAGTGGTTGGTAGAGACGGAGCGTGCTCCGTCTAAAAAA
>DYSC01000004.1:0-35509 GCA_020726365.1 Porphyromonas sp. | reverse complement strand
TTCAAACTCTTAAAAAATGTACATTCCATCCGAATCACGCTACACCGACACAGTAGGTTACAATTTTTGTGGAAAAAGTGGCTTACAATTACCACGTTTATCACTTGGTTTGTGGCATAACTTTGGTGATGTCGACAATATTGAGGAAGCAGAACGGATGCTCAAATATGCTTTTGACAAAGGCATTACACATTTCGATTTGGCAAATAATTACGGTACTCCTTTTGGAAGTGCCGAACGGAATTTTGGCAAAATGCTGAAAGAAAATTTTGCCGCTTATCGCGATGAAATGATTATCAGCACTAAAGCTGGTCACGAAATGTGGCCTGGTCCTTATGGCGATGGTAGTTCTCGAAAATACCTCTTTGCGAGTTTGGAACAAAGCCTCAAACGTATGCAGCTCGACTATGTGGATATTTTCTACTCGCATCGCTATGATGAAAATACGCCCATTGAGGAAACTATGGGCGCACTTTCGGATATGGTGAAGCAAGGTAAAGCGTTGTATGTTGGTATTTCGAAATATCCCGAAGATAAGGCGCGCGAAGCGTATCGTATTTTACGTGAAAATGGCACACCGTGTTTGATTTTTCAGGGACGATACAGTATTCTTTCACGAGAAATTGAGACCGAGGTATTGCCTGCAGCTACCGAAAATGGTGTTGGCTTTATTGGTTTCTCACCGTTGGCTCAAGGCATGTTAAGCGATAAATACCTGAATGGAATTCCTGAAAATTCACGTGCTGCATTGAGTTATGGCTTTTTGAAAAAAGAACAAATAACTGAAGAAATAGTCATACGTTTGAAAAAACTGAATGCTATTGCGTTAGAACGTGGACAAACTCTGGCTCAAATGGCTCTGGCATGGTGTTTTCACCAGCAGCGGGTTACTTCACTTATAATTGGTACAAGCTCTGTGAAACAATTGCAGGATAATATTGACGCACTTAAAAACTTACATTTTAGTAACGACGAATTGTGGCGAATTGGCGAAATATAATTGCTTTTTTGTTATTAAACAGCTTATTTAGTGCTTGTGATGATACGTATGTGTCATCTGTTCCGTTGATGCCAGTTAGTTTGAAAATTGATATTTCCGGCAAATATAATACCTTTAAAAATAGTACAAATGAGTTTCTTATTTTTGAAAAACCTGTTTATGAGGCTGATAGAATAGGCTATGCAGGTATTCTCGTTTATTCGGGAGTGAATTTCGACGATAATGGGAACTCCGTTTATTACGCTTTTGATATGGCTTGTACGCATGAACTAAGCCGCGATGCAAAGGTTTATCCTGTTGAAGGCGATTTTGGTAAAGTGAAATGTGCTAAGTGCGGTACAGTTTACGATGTGAGCTTAGGATTTGGAAATCCGGTATCGGGACCGTCAAAAGAAATACTTCGAAAATACAAAGTTACAGTTACCGAAACAAGCCTTTACGTATATCGCTAAAGCCTTTAAAAATACCAGAAACAGCAGTATAAACAATATAAAATGGATATGCAACCGCCAACGTGAAAAATGTTTTGGCGGTTATTTTTTGTCCAAAAAAAGTAGATGTTTGAATTAGAAAAAACGAATCAATTACTAATTTTGAAACAGTAAGAATTGTCAGATACCAAAGAAATTCTGATTTAACAAAGCTTGCACCAAACAAAATAAGTTGTAAAAGCGAAACAGCAAAAACAATTATTGCTACTACGATAGTTGCAAAATCGGTGTATAATGGCGCTTTCGATGCCCAGCGCTGACGTTGTTTGAATAACGATTCAGTTGTTGTACAGGCTTTTGTACTTACTATGGCGTCTTTCGATTTTAGAAAATTAATCTTGCCATTTTGCATTTTCAGTGCATGGAGCAAAAAAATATCGTCGCCGGAGTTCGATTTTGTTTGAAGTTTAGTATAATTATCAAGCCATGTTTGTTTTTGAAAAGCTAAATTCGCTCCATTACACATAATGGCTTGTCCAATTCCAGCTGCTCCGGCTCCGGAACTTACAAGCGATAGAAATTCCAATTGCTGCAGTTTTTCAAATAGCGTATTTTTCGGTTGAATAGCTACAGGTCCGATTATTAAGTCCGACTTGGTTTGTTCCTGAAATTGAATAATTGTTTCGAGCCAAAGTGGAGTGGGAGAGCAGTCGGCATCTATTGTTACAATCAGGTCGTTTTTTGCATTTTCAATTCCGAATTTTAATGCTTGTTTTTTGCCGTAATTTATTGATTTTAAAATAAGTATATCTCCAAATTCTTTTTCGGCTTGTTTCATAATTTCAAAGGTTGAATCGGTTGAATGATCATCAATCAAAATGATTTGAAACGATTTTAGGCTTTGATTTTTAAGTGCATTTAAAAGTATTGGTAAGTTTTCAACTTCGTTTCGGCAGGCTACAACAACTGAGATTCCAGTTTTGGTTGGTAGGTCGGCAGGAAAATAAAAGGTTGGAATCAGATTCCAACCTTTTATAAATAAGGCAATTAAACTAAAATAAATTGCCGAAATAAAAACAGTTGCAAGTAGCATTTTTTTAGAATAAATAATTTAGACCAATATACATTCCGGAGTTTCCATCTTGTTTATTAAATGCTTTTCCGTAATCGGCCGAAATAATAAAATTCTCATTCCAACCAATTTTTAAACCGATACCAGCTGATGAATGTAATTTACCTGATTCGTAATCATTCAGATACAGTTCGCTTTTTTCAGTTGCAGTTAAACTTGTTGGTATTTCAATTGGATTTATAATCATTCCCGAATCGAAGAAAATATTGGTTCCTACGTAAAAATTTTGTTTTAACCATTCAAACCGTACAAATTTATAGCGAAATTCAAAGTTGCCAAAACCAACCGCATCGCCTACAATACGGTTGCGTAGAATGCCACGAAGGGAGTTTTTACCACCTAAGCCCTGATTGGTTGATGCTGTCAGAAAGCTCGTTATTAATAGTGGTTGTGCATAAAATGGTACGTGCGAATTACCCAATGTGGTTTGATAATCAATGCGATAGGCTAAAGATATGTCTTTGGCAAGCGTAAAATACTGACGATGAATCAATGCAAATTTTGTGTGAGCAAATTCGTTTACAAACCCTGGTGCAGTTTGTATAACCGCTTCTGTCCAAATTCCTTTCATAGGGCAGGCACGTTGGTCGCGCGAGTCGTATTTTAAACCAAGTTTCAAATAATTCAGACTTCCACCATTGGCTTCAGTTGCGCTAATCAATCCATTTTTAATATAACGTTGAAATAATGTTCCATCTGTCACCGATGGGAGGCCTAACTTATTGATATTTACCGTGTCGATTGCAAAATTATAGAAAGTATAACCGGCAACCCAGCCAAATTTCGATTCGCCAAAACTACCCTGAAAATCGGCTTTTACCCGAAACATGTTTCGTTCGTTTTTGTAAAAATGGCGAGTAGATTTACTTAAAGTGTCGTCATAAATCGTCTGATAACCATTAAATCCATAAAAATCCATCATCTTATCGGTCATGTAAGTCATATCCACCGTAGTTCTCACTTTAGGAATAAGTTTTTCCGAATCGTACATAATGCGGTTTATGCCTGTACCTTTCGAAAAACGCGACCATTCCATGTATAACGAATGGTCGTATTTTGGGAAACGACTACCATCGCCATAATGATACAAATTGACTACAGCACCATACTGAAAACCAAGATCGGAATCGAACGAAACAGCCGGTATAGCGCCAAAACCAAGCCCTTTTTTTATTTTTTGTTGCGAAAATCCAACTTGAGTTAAAGTTAAAATTAGAGATAACAAAACTAATTTATTGATTTTTACCATATTAATAAATATTTAAATGTTTAACGCTTCAAAGATATGAAAATTACTTTAATAAAAAAGGCATACTCACTTAAAAGTATGCCTTATATCAAATTGTAAGTAGTTTTAAATCTTAATTCAATCCGGTGCAGGTACCACAGAAACCACTGTACGAAATTTCAACTGAATGAATATCAAAGTCTTTCAATTGTGGTTTGTTGAAAAGTTCTTGTTTTAAATCAAACAAATCGTACACTTTACCACATCTTTTACACATAAAATGTGCGTGATTCGAAATATCAGCATCGTAGCGTGCATTTTTCTCGTCGATAGATAGTTGAAGTACAGCTCCTTTTTCAACAAACAAATTCAAAGTGTTGTAAATAGTTGTTTTCGAGAGCGTTGGCATAAAAGGACTAAGCGTAGAATAAATTTCATCAATCGTTGGATGGATTTTATGCGTCATTAAATAATCCATAATTGCTGTTCGTTGAACCGATGGTTTAATGTCGAACTGTTTCAAATAATTGTGAATTTGAATGTAATTATTCATAATGTTGGATGTTGAATTTAAAACGATTTTAAAACTATAAATCTATGTATTTTTATCCAAATTTATAATGATTACAAAGATAAATTAAAAGCACAATATAAAATCAAAAATCGATAGTAAAAATAGCAAAATGCTATTTATTTAACTAAATTTATAGTTGCTGTTTTGGTAAAGAAATAAATGAGTTACAAGTTAGTTGCAACTCATTTATTTATGAAAGATGACATTTTTACAATACGTTAATTTCTTTCAAAACATCGTTTGTTGCACGTACGGCAGCTGCACTTTTGTTGAATAAAGCCATTTCTTCTTCGTTTAGTTTGTAGTCGATAATTTCTTCCAAACCATTTTTGCCAATAACACAAGGAACACCAATGCAAATATCATTTTGTCCGTATTCGCCTTCGAGTGAAACACAGCATGGAATAATTTTTTTCTGATTGTGAATAATCGATTCTACCAAATAAGCAGCAGCAGCTCCGGGAGCATACCAAGCCGAAGTTCCAAGCAAACCTGTAAGTGTAGCACCGCCTACCATAGTGTCGGCTACCACTTTAGCCAATTCTTCTTGACCCAACACATCGCTTACATGGCGACCTTTGTACGACGCAAATCGTGTCAATGGAATCATAGTAGTGTCGCCATGTCCGCCAATAACCATACCGTCAATTTCGTTTGGGTTTGCATTCATAGCTTTGCTCAAATAGCATTTAAAACGAGAGCTATCCAAAGCACCACCCATACCAATAATTTTGTTTTTTGGTAATCCTGTAGCTTTCAACGCAAGGTAAGTCATGGTATCCATTGGGTTACTAACCACAACGATAATTGTGTTTGGCGAGTATTTTAAAATGTTTTCAGCAACGCTTTTTACAATACCGGCATTTACTCCGATAAGTTCTTCGCGTGTCATTCCCGGTTTACGTGGTATACCCGAAGTTATGACCACTACATCCGAATCAGCAGTTTGAGCATAATCGTTTGTACAACCAACTATTGTTGAGTCGAATCCTAACAATGCTGCAGTTTGAGTCATATCTAAGGCTTTGCCTTCCGATACACCTTCTTTCACATCAAGCATTACAATCTTGTCGGCGACTTCGTTGAATAAAAGCACATTTGCACAGGTTGCACCTACATTTCCGGCGCCTACTACGGTTACTTTTGACATAATTTTTAATTTTTGTATTTTTAATTGATTTCAATTTTATATGCTGCAAAGATAAAAAAACTTTCCTGATTAATTAAAGAAAAATTTCATTAAATATCTATTTTCGCTAAAAATTTTACATAAGTAATTCGAAATTATTAATGATATGTTTTTATTTTATTATTTTCTTGACCTCCAACCCACCGAAGGGGGCTTAAGAATGCCATTAAGTGATTTGCTCTGTTAGTTCGAATTATTGAAAATATGTCTTAAAGCCACCATTCGGGGGGTTGGAGGTCACATTCAAAACATATCATTTAATAATATTTATTACATAGCTGAATTTTCAGTCAAATTTTGTATTTTTGTAAGCACTAACATTATTGAATCTCGTAATTCTTAATTCATAATTCATAATTCTTAATTCATAATTGATACTATATGTCCAGATTTATAAAAAAGAAGAAGGAAGAAATTGGTTTATCGCCTTATGCATTGGTTTTTAGAGGTTTAAAGAAAACTGAAAAAGTATGGTTAAATGCATTTGATTACAATGCTGATACCTTTCGCGAATTTGAAGTAAAAACACCAGAACAACTTGCCGAATTAGAGCAAAGTAAATCAACAAGTTGGCTTAATGTGTATGGGTTGGACAATGTAAAGTTAATGGAATCAATTTCGGCTGCATTTTCCATTGATAATTTGATATTGTCGGATGTAATGAATCCAACAACGCGTCCGAAAGTTCAGGTTCTCGACAATAGTATTTATTTGAATATCAGAATGATAAATCAGAATAAATCTGTTTTAATCATGGATAATTTAAGTATAATAATTTCAAATAATATACTTATTTCATTTCAAGAGCAAAGGGGAAACTTTTTTGAACCAATTCGAGAACGTATTCGTAAACCAACAAATAAAATCCGAAAAACAGGAACTGATTTTTTAGCATTTAGCTTACTCGATGTTGTTGTTGATCATTATATTTTTGTAATTGGAGAGTTGGGCGAAGAAATTGAAAACCTTGAAGAGGAAATGTCTGTCGAGCTCGGAAAAGATTTTATGGAGCGAATAAATCATTATAAACGTGAACTGAATTTTATCCGAAAAGTGATTAAACCGGCTAAAGAAATGATTTTAGGACTTGCTAAATTAGAAACCGAATTTATTAAAGACGAAAACCGAATTCATTTTAAAGAATTGATTGATAATATAAACGAAGCCAACGACTTAGCCGATAGTTATCGCGAAATGGTGTACGATATGATGAACATTTACCATACAACTATGAGCACTAAATTGAACGAAATTATGCGAGTACTGACTATTATTTCGGTTATTTTTATCCCAATTACTTTTATTGTAGGAGTATATGGCACAAATTTCGACTATTTGCCCGAACTGCATTGGAAATGGGGCTATTTTGCCATGTTAGGTGTAATGGCTTTGATAGTTTTGGGAATGATTTGGTATTTCAAACGGAAAAAATGGTTTTGATTTTTAAATTTAGTAAGGAACAAGCGGTTTCCTAACCGCTTGATAATTATAATTTTTCAAGCGACAAAGATATTGCTTATCCCTTGTTAAGTTGAATCAAGCAACAAGGATGTCGCTTGTCCCTCACTGTTTAAAAATTACTTTTTTGAATTTTACCCCAAAATGGGCTAAAACCTCAAAATCGATACTTACACCTATTGTTTCCCACAATTGTCCATCGAAATTATGTGCTTGAATGAGGTTTATTTTGCAATTTGTATCTTTTAAAAATAAGTTTTTCAATACAATTGTTTTTTTCGATTTGAATATTTCTTCGTACCATGTTGTAGGAATTGCTGGAAAAAGAATTTCATCACAAAATGACTTTAGCGATTTATGCGTAATCCAATATACTGATTGAGGAGTAAAGTAAACTAGGGCATCCGGACTACCAGTATGCATCCAACCCATTGTGTGAGGGTATTTACTGAAAACTTCAATGTACAAATCACCAAAATCTTTATCGCGAAATTTTTCGGAAACCCGAAAATTCGTGCCACGAATATTCAGCTGTAAATCAACATCTTGCCGTTGTATTTCCATGTGAGCTTCTGAATCTGTGTTAAATCGCACAATGTCAGTTGCATGAAGCATTTCTACGTAAAACTTATCTGCCATATTGGCTTGTTCACGTTCGTGCTGTAAGCTTTTTTTGAACTGATGTATCATTGTTATTTTTTTTTGTCACTGTGTGCATTTCTTTGTGTTACTTTGGGGTATAACTTTTATATTAATACCTTATTTTTAAAATACAAGCCGAATATTTAGGAACCGAAATTTCAAATTTTTCAACTGAACTTAAGATTGTTTTAAATTCGTGTTTATCAGCATTTAATATATCATTTACAGTAACTACCTTTCCATTTTCAATTTGCAAAAAATCAAAAGCTTCATTTGGAATTTCAATTTTAATATTGTCATTGGTGAAATTAAAATTTACAACCATTAGCAATAAATCTTCTTCAAATTTTCGAAAATAAGCAAAATGTTTATGTGTGTTGAAATCCGAATTTTCAAAGTTAGCATATTCTAAATCATACAGTTGCCCTTCTGAAATTACTTTTTCTGTCAGTACAGTATTCAATAACTTTTTATAAAAACTACGAATTTTTTTTTGTTCATCGGTCAATTTATCTTCTCCAAATTTACCATTGTTGAACCAGTTTTGAACCGATTCGATGCTTCGGTAATCAAAAATGGTTGTTCGTCCATCGGGTCCGCTAAAACCTTCGTTCTCCATGCCTTTTTCACCCAATTCCTGCCCGGAATATATCATGACAGGTGCTTTGGTAAGTGTTGCTGCCACTACCATTGCCGGAAAAGCAGCAAACGCATTTCCACAAAAGAAATCGGATGCAATGCGCTGTTCATCATGGTTCTCCAAAAAGTTTAGCATATTGCTTTCGATGCCTTCGAGGGCACGCCAACAGTGCGTAATATCGCTCGCTGCATGATTTTCAGTCAGAATGGCACGGAGTTTATCGTACAAACCAACTTTGTCGTACAAATAATCGAATTTACCATTGAAAATATAATTGCGATACTCGGCAGGATTATACACTTCGGCAATAAAAATAAGTTCCGGAAAATCGGTTTTTAAGCGTGGAATTACCCAGCCCCAAAACTCCACAGTAACCATTTCGGCCATATCGCACCGAAATCCGTCCACTTTTTTCGAAGTCCAAAAATGAAGTATATCGTACATTTTCAGCCATGTATCGGGTAGGGGATCGAACTGCTTTTGACCGCCTTCGGTGTAATTTACCCCGTAATTCAATTTAATTGTTTCGTACCAATCGTTTACATTCGGTGTGGCTGTAAACTGGTCGTTTCCTGTGGCTTTTGCAGGAAATTCGGTATAATCTTTTAATTCGAAATTCGGCTTAAACGCTTGATTTGGAATGTAATAAAAATTATTTAAAGGCGAAAAAGCCCAATCAGAATTGTCTGTTTCGCCCAAATCTTTTATTCCTTCGGGTTTTGCATCCGAATGATATTCACGTGCTACATGGTTGGGAATAAAGTCGATAATTACCTTTAAACCGGCTTTGTGTGTTCGGTTTACAAGGTTTTCGAATTCAACCATTCGTTTTTCTACATTTACGGCTAAATCTGGATCAACATCGTAATAATCTTTTACAGCATAAGGCGAGCCTGCTTTACCTTTTACAACAGCTTTGTGGTCGGGTTTTATACCATAAGTTGCGTAATCGGTTTGTGTGGCATGCTCCAAAATTCCGGTGTACCAAACGTGCGATATGCCTGAACTTTTAATTTCAACAAGCGCCTTCGCAGTGAAGTCGTTCATTTTGCCACAGCCATTTTCTGTTATATTACCATCGAATTTATTTGTTGTTGTGCGATTACCAAAGTGACGAACCAAAACCTGATATAGTGTGAATTTTGCCATAATTTTTATTTTTCAGAAATACGTTTGTTATTATCTTCCATTTTTACAACTGAAAATGATATATCATTGACAGATAAAACTTTAGATTTAATGTTGCTGCTCGATTTTATACCTATTTTAAGATTGTCGACCCAAACAGTTGCACCTCCTGGAACAACAAATCCAAAATTACTACCCCGCCCAAAAATTTCCATCTCAGTTTGATACACATACACATTATTGATAAAATAATAAATTATACCATTGATTTTTAAAACTTTGAGTTTGTTTTTTCCGGTTGTATTGATAGCGCTTTTGTGCAATTGTGTATAATAGCTGTACCAAGCACTATTGCCGGGAAACATTTTTTGTTCGCGGTTAATTTTAAAGTATTCGGTGGTATCTGCAGCCGAGCTTGTGGCAAAAACCAACCCATACTGATCGGATGCGCTTTTTGTTTCGCTGTCAATTTCCATCTCGAATAAAAAGTTTGAATAGATATTTATACTCGTACTTTGAATAGTTAATAGCAGCGCATACGAAGAGGTATAATTGGAGGTAGCTTTCAATTTAGAATTCTCTATTTCTTTGGTTAAATCACCGTTGCTTACTAAATCCCAACCGGTATCATATTTGCTCCCTGTATCAAAGCTTAGCCAAAGTTTTTGTGCAAAACCTGTTGTGTCGACTAATAATTGGGTGGTTGTAAAAATTGGTGGAGGCGTATTTTCGTTAAATAATTCGTCGACATAATAATCTCGGCGCATTCGGCGATAATTTATATTCCAAGGTCGATTATCTACTTTGTCGCCACCACACATCATCGATTTCCAATCGCCATTTTCGAGCGTGGTATTCAGGTGCTTACGACCCAAAATACCATGTCCCATTTCGTGAAAAATAAGGTCTTCTTTCATCATATCAGCGCCTGCCACAGCGCTAATTTTTTTCCAATAAAGCGAGTCAACTTCAATGCGAATGGGGTGTTCGTAGTGACAAAGTCCGGCCTGATCATTTTTTAATTTGGCAAATTCAATAATTAAACCTTCGGTTTGAAGCTTAAAATTTTTACCGCGTTTAGCAGCTTCGGACTCGAAGCGCTGAACGTATTGTGTAAATTCAGGCTCAACTCTGTATTCGTTTGGGTCGCCGCAGGAGCTAACAATAAACGTAATAAACAAAATGAGAACGTAAAACGAAAGTTTCATTTTTGAATTGGTTACAAAAAATATTTATGCAAAAGTAAACAAAAATAGATGTATTTCGTTATTCATGTAAACAATAAAAACAATAATTTTAAACAAATAAATAAACATGGCAACAGTAACATTTAAAGGAAACCCAGTAGCTACAAATGGAAGTTTACCTGCAGTAGGAAGTCAAGCACCCGATTTTAAATTGGTAGGTGCTGGATTGAACGAAATTAGTCTGGCCGACTTTAAAGGCAAAAAATTGGTATTAAATATTTTCCCAAGTATCGATACAGGCGTTTGTGCTGCATCGGTTCGTAATTTTAACAAATGGGCAGCAGCTCATGAAAATACCGTAGTACTTTGTGTATCAAAAGATTTACCATTTGCTGCAAGTCGTTTTTGTGGTGCCGAAGGTCTTGAAAACGTAACTGTAGCCTCCGATTTCCGCTACAATAATTTTGCAACAGACTATGGTGTGTTGATGACTGATGGTGCATTGGGTGGTTTAATGGCACGCTCGGTAGTAGCTATCGACGAAAACGGAAAAGTAGTTTACAATCAGCTTGTTCCCGAAATTGTGGAAGAGCCTAATTACGACGTGAAATTCTGAAAAGTGTAAAATAAAAAGGCATTTCGTTTTGAGAACGCGATGCTGTTTACGTGTGAAGATATCCTCCTCCTACTTTATTAGTAGCGGGAGGATATTGTTATAGAATAATCTTGCCTGCATGCTTTGAAATTTGTATCTTTGTAGCTCTACTTTACCATAATAAAATATGAAACCACAAAAGAATCACAAAAGGACAATAATGTCTTATATGAATATAACAAAAAGAATTCTCAATAATGAATATGATTTTTTTTGTTAACTTTTGTGTTCTTTTGTGTTTAAGTTATTAAAATATTTATTTGATTATTAATTTTGTAAAGTAGAATTAGATTATTTTTTTAGAAAAACATAAAACGATTTTGGCAACAACTTCAATAATAAATCCCGACGAACAAGAGCAGGTAGAGGTGATAGGCGCTCGTGTGCACAACCTCAAAAATATAGATGTAAGTATTCCGCGTAATGCACTAACAGTGATTACAGGACTCAGTGGAAGTGGTAAATCGTCATTGGCATTCGATACTATTTTTGCCGAAGGTCAACGACGTTATATCGAAACATTTTCGGCTTATGCCCGTAGCTTTTTGGGTAATATGGAGCGCCCCGATGTGGATAAAATTACGGGATTAAGTCCGGTTATTTCCATCGAACAAAAAACTACCAATAAAAATCCACGTTCGACAGTTGGTACTACCACCGAAATTTACGACTTTCTGCGTTTGCTTTTTGCAAGGGCAGGAGAGGCCTACTCGTACGTTACAGGCGAGAAAATGGTGAAATATTCCGAAGATCAGATTGTGGATTTGATTTTGAAAGAATATGAAGGTAAAAAAACATTTTTACTCGCACCCATTGTTCGTGGACGAAAGGGACATTACAAAGAACTATTTGAACAAATTCGCAAAAAGGGCTATCTAAATGTTCGAATTGATGGCGAAATTCGGGAAATAACGCATGGGCTCAAGGTAGACCGTTATAAAATTCACGATATTGAAGTAGTTATTGATAAATTGCTGGTAAGCGAAAAAGATCGACAACGACTCAAGCAATCAATGCAAAAAGCTATGCAGCAAGGCAATGGCATAGTTATGTTGCTCGAAAAAGATAGTGATGAAGCACGATATTTCAGTAAAATGTTGATGTGTCCAACGAGCGGTATTTCGTACGATGAACCTGCTCCTCATAATTTTTCGTTTAACTCACCGCACGGAGCTTGTCACAAATGTAAAGGCTTAGGCTTTGTAAATCAGATTGATATGGATAAAATTATCCCCGATAAAAGTCTGAGTATTTATAATGGAGCTATTTCACCTCTCGGAAAGCATAAAAGTTCGACTATTTTTTGGCAAATTGAAGCGATACTCGAAAAATACGATTGCACGTTAAAAACCGCTGTAAAAGATATTCCCGAAGAAGCGTTTGATGAAATAATGAACGGTACCGAAGAGCGATTGAATATTAAAAATCAAGCCATTGGTACAAATTATTTTTTGAGTTACGATGGGATTTTAAAATATATTGAATCACAGGCGGATAACTCAGCTTCGGCAACGGAGCAGAAATGGGCAAATCAGTATTCGAAAGAAATAAAATGTCCGGAATGTGATGGAGCAAAACTCAAAAAAGAATCGTTGCATTTTCGCATTTACGATAAAAATATTGCTCAACTTTCGGCTATGGATATTGGTGAACTTGCTGAATGGTTGAATTCGGTAACGCCGCATTTATCTGAAAAACAAAAAACAATTGCTGCCGAAATTCTGAAAGAAATTCGTAGTCGGTTACAGTTTTTGTTAGATGTGGGGCTTAATTATTTGTCGCTCAACCGCAGTTCCCAATCACTTTCGGGTGGCGAAAGTCAACGTATTCGCCTTGCAACGCAGATCGGTTCGCAATTGGTGAATGTGCTTTATATACTCGACGAACCGAGTATCGGACTTCACCAACGCGATAACGAACGTCTTATTCGCTCCCTCAAGCAACTGCGCGATACCGGCAATTCGGTGATAGTGGTGGAGCACGACAAAGATATGATGTTGGCTGCCGACTATGTGGTCGATTTAGGCCCACATGCTGGTCGTCATGGTGGTGAAGTGGTTTTTGCAGGTACTCCGGCTCAAATGCTGAAAGCCAATACCTTGACATCAGCCTATTTAAACGGAAAAAAGAAAATTGACATACCCGAAAAAGTGCGTGAAGGTAATGGCTTATTTCTTACACTTAAAGGAGCAAAAGGCAATAATCTGAAAGGAATAGATGTAACTTTTCCACTTGGTAAAATGATTTGTGTAACCGGAGTTTCGGGAAGCGGAAAATCGACCTTGATAAATGAAACGCTGCAACCCATTCTGAGTCAGAAGTTTTACCGCTCGCTGCAAGACCCTTTGGAATATAAAAGTATTGAAGGATTAGAACATATCGACAAGGTGGTTGAAGTGAACCAATCGCCTATCGGACGCACTCCACGCTCGAATCCTGCAACATATACGGGTGTTTTTTCGGATATTCGAAATGTGTTTGTCAGTTTGCCCGAAGCAAAAATTCGTGGTTACAAACCCGGACGTTTTTCGTTTAACACTGCCGGAGGACGATGCGAAACCTGTGGTGGAAATGGTTATAAAACCATAGAAATGAACTTTTTACCCGATGTGTATGTGCCCTGCGAAACTTGTGGTGGAAAGCGATACAACAAGGAAACGCTCGAAGTCAGGTTTAAAGGAAAATCAATTGCCGATGTGCTTGATATGACCATAAATCAGGCTGTTGATTTTTTCGAAAACCAACCTTCGATACTTAATAAGATAAAAACCTTACAGGATGTTGGTTTGGGTTACATTAAACTTGGACAGTCGAGTACTACGCTTTCGGGTGGCGAAAGTCAGCGTGTTAAATTAGCAACCGAACTATCGAAACGCGATACAGGAAAGACACTTTATATTTTGGATGAACCAACAACCGGTTTGCATTTCGAAGACATCAAGGTGCTGCTTGGAGTACTTAACCGATTGGTAGATAAGGGAAATACGGTGATTATTATTGAACATAATATGGATGTGATAAAAGTTGCCGACTATATAATTGATATTGGACCAGAAGGTGGAGCTGCCGGAGGAAAAGTTATTTGTAGTGGTACACCAACTGATGTGGCTGCAAATAAGAGCAGTGAAACAGGACGTTTTTTGAGGCTTGAACTAAAATAATTTTGTACTATTGCACATTTATAGTATCTTTGTGCAAAAATTCAGGGAAATTTCAAAACTATTTGGCTTCAAATTAGTTTTATCGAACAGAACTAATAAACATAAAAAAATGGGTAATAATTTATTAAAAGGAAAAAAAGGAATTATTTTTGGCGCACTGAACGATATGTCTATTGCTTGGAAAGTGGCCGAACGAGCTGTAGAAGAAGGAGCTCAAATCACATTGTCGAACACACCACTTGCAGTTCGTATGGGTACAACAAACGAATTGTCGGAAAAGTTAAATGCGAAACTTATCCCAGCAGACGCTACAAGTGTTGCTGACTTAGAAGAGGTTTTCAGACAATCAATGGAAGTTCTTGGTGGCAAAATTGACTTTGTTTTGCACTCCATCGGTATGTCGCCAAATGTTCGTAAAAAACGTACTTACGATGATTTGGATTATGATATGCTATCTACAACTCTCGATATTTCAGCAATTTCATTTCATAAAATGCTACAAGTAGCAAAAAAAATGGATGCAATTAACGAATACGGTTCTGTGGTTGCCTTAACATATATGGCAGCGCAACGTACTGTTTTTGGGTACAACGACATGGCAGATGCCAAATCAATTTTGGAATCGATTGCCCGTAGTTTTGGATATATTTACGGTCGGGAGAAAAATGTACGGATAAATACTATTTCACAATCACCAACTGTAACAACTGCTGGTAGTGGAGTTAAAGGAATCGACAGTTTACTCGATTTTTCGGAACGTATGTCGCCACTTGGTAATGCTACAGCCGACGATTGTGCCGATTATTGCGTGGTAATGTTTAGTGATTTTACACGTAAAGTAACCATGCAAAACTTATATCACGATGGTGGTTTTTCAAGTATGGCAATGAGTTACAGAGCTATGGAACAATATAACAAGAGTTTTGATTGTTTTAAAGATGAAGAAGGAAAAATTATTTATGGATAATTTTTTTGACATATAATTTTTTTACATTAAATAAAAGAATTCGGAATTGTTTCGGGTTCTTTTATTTGTTTGGATGATAACTGTGTTGTTGATAATAATAATTTTCTAAAAAATTTTTTTTATGAATGGATTAAAAATTGGAAATTTAACAGCCCGTTTGCCTATAATTCAGGGTGGTATGGGAGTTGGAATCTCTTTGTCGGGGTTGGCTTCGGCAGTAGCAAACGAAGGTGGAGTGGGAGTGATTTCATGTGCAGGATTGGGGTTGATATATCGCGAAAAAGCACGCAGTTACATGGAATCATGTATAGTGGGTTTGAAAGAAGAAATTCGCAAGGCGAAAGAAAAATCGTCGGGCATAGTTGGTATAAATATTATGATGGCGCTGACAAATTTTGGCGATATGGTGAAAACTGCTATTGCCGAAAAAGCTGATGTAATATTTGCCGGAGCTGGCTTGCCACTCGATTTACCAAGGTATCGTACGGAAGGTTGCACAACCAAATTAGTTCCGATTGTTTCGTCGGCTCGGGCTGCCAAAATTATTTGCGAAAAATGGAAAACGCTTTACAATTATCTTCCTGATATGATAGTTGTGGAAGGTCCGAAAGCGGGAGGTCATTTAGGCTTTAAAACGAACCAAATTGCAGACCCCGAATTCGCTATCGAGAAGCTTATACCTCAGGTAGTGAGCGAAGTAGCAGTTTTCGAAGAGAAATATAATCAGGAAATTCCTGTTGTAGCTGCGGGTGGAATTTATAGCGGCGAAGATATGTATCGAATGATGGAACTTGGGGCAAAAGGGGTGCAAATTGCCAGTCGTTTTGTAACTACCGAAGAGTGTGATGCCGATATAAAATTTAAAAACTCGTATATAAAAGCCAAAGATAATAACGTGGAAATTATCCAAAGCCCTGTCGGGATGCCCGGAAGAGCTTTGAATGGTTCATTTTTGGACAAAGTAAAGTTAGGCTTAACTCGTCCAAAATCTTGTCCATACAACTGTTTACATACCTGCGACTATAAAGTGGTGCCTTATTGTATAATTGTAACGCTTTATAATGCGTACAAAGGGCGTATGGATAAAGGATATGCATTTGCCGGAAGCAATGCTTATTTATCGACTCGAATATCAACAGTAAAAGAAGTGATTGATGATTTGGTATCTAATTACAAAGAAAAAAAGACATTAGCTCTTGCTACAAAGTAAAAATTATTGCTAAATCACACTGTAAAATAGAACTGCCGACTTACTAATCTAAGTCGGCAGTTTTTTATTTTTCGTGTTGGTAAAGTTGTGTATTTACAAATCCGCCCGAGTGTGTCGAACGCTCAAATTTTAAATACGATTGAATGCCTGATGCTAAAGGTAATTCTGTTTTTCCCCAACCAAATTGCGGTCCCAATTCGTAAATCATAGCGATAGCATAATTGCCTAAATCATAGCCCAATACATCGTATCGCGGATTTACTGAAGTTATTCTCCAATTAAAATAATTTTTGAATAGGGTCGTATAATTATTAAAATCTACATCATTCAGTAAGGGTTTGAAAGGAGCGATGCTAAACGATTTAAATTTTACCTGCGCATTCTGATTCTTCCAACTGTATTGTTCGTATAGTAAAATGTTGTAATCCAAAGCATTCGCATTAAGGAAACTCAAATATGGAAAAATACTCGAAAACTTATCTGTATTAAAAATAACAATATTCGATTTTTCTTTTTCAAAAGCTACTGCAGTTTGAAGCGATTGATTGGGTATTGTATCAATAACATTGAATTTTCTGTTTTTACTCTTCAATAGTTGTTTCAAGTTCGACGAACATTCAAATCCGCCATCGTTGTCAGGTACGTTTGGAAGATCAATAAATACAATATTATCATTCTTGTATCGAGTTGTCAATAAGTTAGTTAAGTATTCTGTTTCAATACTTTGCGAAGGATTAAATTGGAGTAAATAAGGATTGTCGCTAATATCTGTTACTTTGGAAGTAAAAGGAATAATTGCATTAATTTTATTGGTTTTTGCAAAATCGCTTACATACGAAACCTGATTGGAATAAGCCGGTCCTATAATCAAATTAACTGATTTTAATTCCCTGCTCTGAAGTACCTCTACTATTTTTTCTTCTGTTTTTTCGGTATCAAAAGTTAGTATATCAATGCTTACGCCTTTACTTTTTGCCTCGTTTGCAGCCAACAAAAAGCCGGCATAAAACTCCTGAAAACGTTCGTTAACGGCATCCGCTTTCGTATTTTCGATTACTAAAGGTAATAAAACAGCAATTTTTATTGGAGAATTATTTGGTTTTACATTTTTGGTCAATCGTGTCAAGTATTGTGGTTCGTTATTCGTTTGCTGTGGCTTGATAATTTCTTGTTCGGCAGGTTTAGCTTCGGTTTTATCGAGCGAAGCAGCAATCTCTTTTTTAACTTCGATAGTAAGCTCCGAACCAATAATTAACGAAGCAAGAGCGGTAGGGTTTAGTTTGATAATATCTTCCACATCCACATTATATTGTTTGCTGATAGCATATAACGTTTCTTTTGGTTTCACAATGTGTTTGATTTGTATGGTTTTCGCCTCTTTTTTATTTTTCTTGCTTTGCAGTTTTTCATTTTCATCAATTTTTTGAATACGCAATACCATACCTGCACGTACGCCATTTTCCAACTCTGGATTAAGTTCTTTGAGTTCATTCTGCGAAACATCATATTTTCGGCTAATAGCAAAAAGCGTTTGTCGCTTTTCGACAATATGTTCAATGTATTGTGATTTTTCGGAGTTAGTACTTTGATTAACTGCACTTTGAGTAGTTGGTTCATTGGTAGTTGCAATTGCTTTTTTGGAGTCTTTAGTAACAGGAATCAACAGTATCTGCCCCGTTTTCAAACCGTTGGCTGCCTCGGGATTCAGTGTGTTCAACTCTTTTACAGCTATATTAAATTTCCGTCCAATGCCATACAATCCTTCGCCGGGCTGCACGGAATATAATATATACTCTTTACCATCAATTTTTTTGTATTGATAATTTTCCTGAGCATTGAGATGAAAAACAAAAAGTATTAAAATCGCAATTAAAATAGAATGGAATGTTTTCATATTTATTGTTTTATGATACAACGATCGAGACACAATTATTATTCCGAAAAAATATTTTGAATGCAAAATTACTAAAAATAAACGTTGTAATGGAATTAACGGCAATAAATCCCACTTTTTTTTGTTTTTAAATAGAAATCTGTACCTTTGTATGGTAATAGAAATATCAAACATTATTTTTATATTTTAAAATGCTCAATATACTTTTTACATGAAAAGATTTTTGCTTTTTTATACGTTGATTTTTAGTGCTTTAATTACTCAGGCTCAATTTACAGCAACCGGAACGCACAGAATATATACCGAATTAAATGGTCAAAAATTGAACGGTATCGATTACTTATTTGTGTTTGATGGCATCACGTCACAAACCGAAATTGAATATAAAGAAAATTCAACTTCTATAAAATGGTCAAAGTTTACATCTCCAACAAACTATATTGTATTGCAATACGATAGCATTAATACTAATATTGAAGATGCAACGGGATATATAGTAGAAATTGATGGCGATAAAAAATACGTATGGGTGATAGATTATAAAAATTATCTTCCTGCTTTTACCTCTTTAATTCCGGAAGACAAACCCAGTGAACAATGTAATGAATTGATTTTGAACCTAAATCATTCAGTTTTACCTTTGCAGTACAAAACACCATCGAATACAACTGTTACAATTCCACGCACTTTTCAGTTGAAATATGCAACAAAAGAATGGTCGGAAAGTACCAAAGCATGGACTGATAAGGAAATGAACATTGAATATAAGCTGCCAGCATTCTCTTTATCAGTTTTAGAACCACCACTTTGTGATACGAAATTCAAACTAACAGGCGATAACTTTGCAACCGATTTGGGATTAGCACCATTCGAAATTGAATCGCCACTCTACAGTGCTGTAAAAGTGGAATGTCATATTGTAAATACAGCTTCAACCCGAACAGAGCTAAACGAGGATGACCGCCCCGAAAAGGCAGATATTACAACGGCTTCGGCACCTATCGAAATTGTTTTTGCAAGTAATGCCAATTTGCCAGTTGCCGAATTTTACGAATGGCAAATTCTGAAAGATAAAAGTTTACTTTTTACACGTAACGATCAGGATTTGCGTTTTACGTTTACCGAAGCAGGAACCTATAACGTAAAATTAACTGTCAGTAATACAACCAATTGTCAGTTTAGTGATTCTCTAACTATAAAAGTGGTGGAATCGAGATTAGAGGTGCCACGTGTTTTTACACCTAATGGCGATGGCATAAACGAAGAGTTCAGAGTAGCCTACAAATCTATAGTCGAATTTCGTTGTTGGGTTTTCAATCGTTGGCAACAAAAGGTATTTTATTGGACTGATCCTCAGAAAGGTTGGGATGGCAAAATTAATGGTCGTTCGGCCACTCAGGGAGCTTATTTTTATGTTATCGAAGCGCTTGGAGCCGATGGTGAAAAATACAATGTAAAAGGCAATATAAATTTGTTGCGCGGCAAAAATAATTAATCCACTTTTTCCACCAGATACATGCTGCATACACCAAAGGTGAATTTGTGGTATTTTATTTGTCCGAATCCGTTATTTTCCAATATTCTTAGTAATTTTTCGCCACTTGCAAATACATGCATCGATTGTTGCAGGTAATCGTAGGCTTTGGTGTCGTTGGATAAAATGCGCGAAGTGAGCCCTACAAAAATGCGTGTGTAAAGTTTATAAGCTGCTAATAATAAGCCTTTTTGTGGTTCATTCATTTCGAGTATCAGCAAATGACCTTTTGGTTTAAGAACACGGCGTATTTGTTGCAGACTTTCATCTAACCGCTCAAAATTACGAATTCCAAACGATATGGTGGCTGCATCAAATGTTGCATCGCCGAAAGTCAATGTTGCGCAATCCTGTACTTCGAACGAAATTTTGCCGGATAAACCTGCCTTCTCTACTTTTTGCTTTCCGATTTCCATCATTTTGTCCGAAATATCCACACCAACTGCCGATTCGGGGCGAAGATACGAAAAAGCTTTTATGCAAATATCGCCAGTTCCGGTGGCAATGTCGAGAATCGTTTTAGGATTGAAAGGCTTCAGACTTTGTAAAGCTTTTTTGCGCCAATAACGAGCCATTCCCCAGGTCATTATATCGTTAAAAGCATCATATTTTGTAGAAATGGTGTTGAACATGCGCGAAAGTTGTTTCGTTTTCGCTTCGTGTTTGTTGTAGGGTTTTACTTTTGTATACTCGTTGGTAGTCAGTTGCATATTGGGTTATTTTACAAAATTTAATCGAATAGTTTTGTTTTCAAAAAATGGTTCTACCATTTTTTGGTCTTCCAAACTAAGCGTACTTAAAACGTTATTTTCGATTTCAAGTTCATTTGATTCTGTAAAATGCATCGAAAAATACTTATTTTGAAGTAAATTTTTAATCCAAACAGGCTCCAATCCTGATTCTAAAAGCTGTTTTTCGTTTATCCACGTTTTAAAATCAGGAATATCCACTGCAATTTTTAAGGGCTGCCAATCTTCGGTAAAAAATTGAATATTGGAGTTTTTAAATGGCTGATCTACAGTTTGAATTATTCCAAATACGAGTTTATTATCCGAAAAAGTAAATTTTTTAATCTCAGTAGTCCCTGTATACGAGGTTTTTAACAAAATATGGCAGCTCGCAGTATCGTATTTTTGAAGTATTGAATTGTGTCCGAATAAATTAGGAACACTATCAGCTTTTCCTGCCTTATAGTATTCAGCAAGTTCGTAACGTTGTTTCCTGGCGAGTGTTGGAAGTAAATTATCCGGCATTTTCAAAAAAACACTATCGGTGGGTATTGCCAATACTGTACCTGCCACGAAATACACAGTTACAATTGCTAAAATTATTCTTTTCATTCTTTAATTTTCGACTCGGATTTAATTTTAATTTTTTCAGAAAATGCTCTCCAATAGTAATTAAACATTTCGGAAACACTCTGAAAATCTTCTTTATACACAAACCCCATTCCTTGGGTTGTTTTGGCTTCTTTCAATTGTGCGCGGTCGATGGTGTGGCTGTAAGCTTTAAAGCGGAGTTTGCCATTATGGGTAAGCGAATATTCAAAATCCACATCCCACATATACCTGTCTTCGGGATTTACAACAAAATTATCATCGCGTATACCTACATTTCCATTCAGTGTAATTCGGTCGTTTGGTTGAAGCATAACCTGTGCTTTGTATTGGTTATCAGTTACATCGGTTTGTTGCCAATCGAAACCAACGGAAAGTATATCGTTTTTAAATGTTTTCTGAATAAAATTATTTAAATGTGAGCTTAACGTAGAAGTTATAAACGAGTTAAGCGCACCTTGATTAGAAGAAGTTGTTATTTCAGGGTTATAAAAACTATTTGCAACCAGCAAATAAGCAATCTGACGATTCATCATCTCTTCTGTATTTATAACGCTTCGCACTCTTTGTTTCAAACTTTCATCGGCAGTTGGCAGGTCAATTTCGAACTTAATATTGGGTGTCGCCAAATCGTCGGTAAGCTTCAGAATACAATTTACCGGCATACTCGTACGCCGCGCCGATGTAGATAACTCCGTAGCATCAATAATGTTGCTCAACGAAGCTGTAAGTGGATAAATGGCACGAATATTTACCTTTGCGCCAAAGGGATCACCAGTCCACGAAAGCGTACTGCCATTGTCAATTTTAAATTCTTTTCGCACAATGGTTTGAAGCGTAAATAAATAATATCCACTATTTATGGTATATGTTCCATAAAGTTTTATATCCGAAAAAGTATCAAATTGCACACGTAAACTACCACTTCCACGTCCGGCAATTACATCGCCGGCTTTGGGGTCTACAATCAGTTGCATATCAGCATCATTGGTTACATCAATATTTAAATCAACCTTGGTGTTGAAGCGATTTTTATCTACCACTTTTGGTGTTGAATCGGTTGCTGTTGTCGGACTTTCGAATCGTATAAAACTATTGTCCGAAGCTGTTGAAGCACCTCCCATCTGTATAAATGCTTTCGATTTAGGTTGCGTAACTCCATTAACAACTATATTCGACTCGTTATCATTTCCAGTAATTTTTACTGTTCCGGTAATATATGCTTTGCCATAAAAATAATCATTATCGTGCGAATGTGTATCAATACCAATAATATTTTTAGCTTTGATATTAATATTGTAATTCATTTCCTTAAAAGTGCCATCATGATGAACAATACCATTTATAGTCCCTCTGTTGCGCTCTGCATCAAAAAAATCTAAATTTTTTAATTCAATTGATTTTTGTGTAAGTCGTATTGTATCGTTAAAAAAATAATTTGTTTTCAATACATCTACCATCATTTGTGCTTTGTCGATAAATGCAGTTCCTTCAAAACCAATGGTTTCTGTATGTCCAAACATACGCAGTTTTCCGTAACCGTAACCTTTTACATTACTTACTACTCCATCGAAATATCGTTGTAAAAAGCTGATAGGCAATCCTTTCAAGTCGAAAACCACATCCAATGAATCGGTTTTTGGTTCGAAAATTCCTTTAGCCACACCTATCGAATCGTTATTGTCTTTTACAAAATTTGCATCTAACATCATCTGACTATTCGCATTATTCCATGTCGACTTTATGTGTGCATTTCCGATACTTTCTTTGTTCAGTGTAGCATTTTTCACCCGCAAATCGGCCAGAAATACAGGTTGATTTTCCTTTGTTAGCAGCGAAGCTTTCCCCGAAACGTTACCGCCTATATTGATGCTTTTGAGTTTTAATAACTGAAAAATAAAACCCAAATCGATATTATTCATCGCAAACTGGATATTATTACCGAGTTTTTTAGATATTAAACCATCCGCAAAAATATACTGTGTATTATTTTCAAATCGAAATTTATTAATTTTGATGGTACTATCAGTATTTAAATCAATGGAGCTATTTTTAATATTCCAAATAGAATCGGCAATAATCAGTTGCGATGGTCTAAACTCAATATTGGCTGCAATTTTACCATTTTCGTTTCGCAAGCGGGCAAAGGTCGAAATTTCACCTGCGTTTGTAACTTTTTTCGAATTCGACTGCCAACCCACTGAACTCGATATTGTATCGGCAGAAGCTGAAGCGTTAGCAAACAGGCTTGTAATGCCGTTTTTTTGTAGCATTTGCCCACGAATATTCATCTCCAGGAGTTTTCCTACATTCTCTATGTTTAGCGTTATTTTTTCAAATTTCTGTTTATTGTATCTGAATTTTGGCACATCTGCTTCTAAATTAATTTTGTTCGTATTGTTGCTGATATTACTTGTTACCTGAGTAGTTCCATTGAGTTCAAAAGGTAGTTCGAGTACCTCAGTAATTGATTTGGTATTTGAAATAGTTAAATTGACAGCAATATTGTCGTTCAAATTTAGTTTATCCGAATTTTTTGTTGAGAGTGATGGTAAATAATTTTTCAAAATATTATTTACAATTGCAGGCACTTTACTATACCTGAATTGTCCGGAAAAAGTCCCGTTAATAAAATCAGAATTAATAGAAAAGTTTGTATAATCGTCTGATATTCTGCTAATAAATTTGATATCATCGATATTAAGTGTTTTATTTTTATTGGTAAATAAAATATGATTAAACGAAACATAACCATTAATATCATCGGCTGTTTTACCGGTCATATTTGTTTTTCCTGTAAACGAAAGCGACGAACCTGCATATTGTTTTGTAAAATTCAGCGCGTTCAAATTTGCATTTTCAACTTTTAAGTCAAAATCGAATACGGGTAATTTTTTAGTTAAGTCGATAATTCCCTTGAAATCAGCAAGAATATTTTTGTCATTCACACTCACACTGCCGTCAAAACCCGATCCATCGTACTTTCCATCCAATTTAATATCGTTGTATTTATAATTTAAAATGTCTAAACTGTTTATTTCGCCTATTACACTTCCTTTCAGAGCTTTACCCGAAAGTTTGGTACCTTTGGTCGAAATACTCATAGTAATATTCCCAACTTTATCAGAATTTAATAACTTGTTGATCTGTAACTTGTTTGTTTTGAGTTTTCCACTATAAGTGAGATCTTTCAGGTCGTTTTCGAATTTCAACAAAATATCGGTCGAGAGTGTGCCTATAGAAGTTTTCAAACTTCCGTAGGTTACAAGGTTGCTTAAAAATCCGGTAATATTCCCTTTATAGTTTATCATTCCCAAATTATTTAATTCTTTAGGAAGTATTAGCGGTTTGTTGGTGATGCTCGAAACAAAATCCTGAATTTCGTTTCTGTTTATTGTAAGTGATTTAATATCAGTGTAAATAAATGCGTCCTGAATAGAAGGAAGGCCGCTGATTTCGATATCTGAATTCAGATAAAACGATTTACCATGTTGCAGTTCGAGTTGCTTTAGCTTTAAATTCGAAATACTACCCGAAATAACTCCACTAACATCTACAAACTCGGTCAATTTTTCAAATTCAGGCACAAATGCTTTTAAATCGGATAAATTTATCGATGAACGATTAATAGGAATAAGAAACTTAACTTTTTGACTAAAATTTTTGAATTCGCTCAAACTGTCGTATTTTAGCTTAATATCCGATAGCGAAAGTTTAGTTTCGGGCATTTCAATATCGATATACTGAATGGTGGCGCCTTTATTCGAACCAAAAATCTGCGAACTGAATCTTTTGAGTTCAAAACCCGATTTTTCGTTAAAACTCAAATTTTTAATATTAAGACTAAGTGTATCGGCATTTAATTTGTTTAAAGCAATATCGGCATTTATTGCTCTAAAATGCATATTGGTAGGGTCGAACTTGCTTTTTCGATTAGTTTTTGTGTTCGAAAATACTTTAAAGTGAATATCAGATTCTCTTAACTCTAATTTTTCAATTTGATATTCAACTTCCGATTTTTTATTTGTTTCCGGCTTTTTAAATGCTTCGATAATAAAATCGAGATTTGTTTTACCATCCGGGTATTGTTTTAAATTTCCTCTAAGTTCTTCAAATTCAATAGCATTAAAAATAATTTTGCCTGCGAATAGTTTTCGAAAATGAAAATTTAAATAGGTTTTATCAACATGTAGAAGCGTATCTTTTTGCAAATCTGCCACATAGAGGTCTTTGATACGAATGGTGTTGAAAAGTCGGTAATCAATTTGCCCGATTGTAACTTTCGAATTAATTTTGCGCGAAATTTCATTTTCAATAATGTCAGAAAAATAATTCTGTATTCGGCTGTTTTGCAGGGAAATAGGTAACATAGCCGCAATCAAAACGATTACTGCAACGAAATTTAGAAATATGTTTATCGATTTTTTTATACCTTTGAGCATTATTTATGCAAAAATAGTGATTTATTTTTGTTTTTCACGTACCTCTATTACACAATTATTGTTCCAAAATCACAAATGAATTCTATTGTTATACTCGGAATTGAGTCGTCGTGCGATGATACTTCTGCTGCTGTCATTAAAGATGGTGTTTTACTGTCGAATATTACGGCTTCGCAGTCTGTACACGCTAAGTATGGTGGCGTAGTTCCTGAACTTGCATCGCGTGCGCATCAACAAAACATTATACCTGTTGTAAATGAGGCTTTGACTGTTGCCGGTGTTTCGAAAACCGACCTCAGTGCTGTGGCATTTACGCGTGGTCCTGGTTTATTGGGTTCGCTGTTGGTAGGAACTTCGTTTGCTAAGGGATTTGCTCAGGCTCTCGAAATTCCGATAGTAGATGTAAATCATCTTCAGGCACACGTATTGGCGCACTTTATAAGCGAAGGTACTGACAACGAGCAATTTCCCGAATTCCCGTTTTTATGTTTGCTTGTTTCGGGTGGAAATTCGCAGATAATTGTGGTACGTTCGTATAGCGATATGGAAATTGTTGGTCAAACCATTGATGATGCTGCTGGCGAGGCTTTTGATAAATGTGCCAAAGTAATGGGCTTACCTTACCCCGGAGGTCCTCATGTAGATCGATTGGCTAAACAAGGAAATCCACAGGCCTTTGTATTCAGTAAACCGCAAATTCCCGAATACAATTATAGCTTTAGTGGTTTAAAAACGTCGTTTTTGTATCTTGTCCGCGATAAAATAAAAGAAAACCCAAACTTTATTGCCGAAAACTTAAATGACTTGTGTGCATCTATACAATATACAGTTGTTGAGATACTTATGGCAAAATTACGAAAGGCAGCAAAAGACTTAAATATTTATCAAGTGGCGTTAGCCGGTGGCGTTTCGGCCAACTCTGCATTGCGAGAGGCTTTTCAACAGCATGCAAACAAATATGGATGGAAGGTATTTGTACCTCCATTTGCGTATACAACTGACAATGCGGCTATGATAGCGATTACCGGCTATTTTAAATATCAAAATAATGAATTTTGTGCGCTCAACGAAGCTCCATATTCAAGAGTTTCGATGTGATAATGATGAGATATAATGTTTTGAAAATGGTAAATTGTAGATGATAAAATTGTAAATTCTTAAAATGTTTGCAGAGAAATTACCCGAAAAATTGCGACCATACAGTGGAGTTATTTACTTCATGGTAGTGTTGGTGTGTGCCCATTTTTTTTGGAAAATTACTGTACGAGGCGACGAAACGGATACTATTATTACGTTTTTAGGTCTAAATATTTCGGGTCCGTTTAATTTCATGGCAGCACATGTAGCGAATGCTACTACCAGTGTTTTACAATTTTGGGGATACGAAATTCAAGAGTTTAATAATAATGTGTTACGACACGAAAATGGCGTGGCTGTTCGCATTGTATGGTCGTGTACCGGATTGAAACAGGCATATATATTTATCTGTTTGATAGCTTTTTATAATGGGAATCTAAAGAAAAAGTTTTGGTATATTACTGGAGGTTTGTTGGTTGTTTATACGGTGAATATTTTGCGTATTTCGGCTATTACAGCACTTGTAGGAGCTTACCCAAATCAGTTTGAATTGCTGCACGAATATATTTTTAAATATCTGTTTTATATAATATTGTTTGCTATGTGGGTTTTGTGGGATGAAAAAATAGTGAAGAAATAATGCTATTTCACAAATGATTCTTTTCTGATTTTTAAAATACAAAATACAGTAACTACAAAACTCAGTGCGCTCAGATAAAGTGTATTTCCTGTTCCAATTATATCCAAATCAGGCATTTGAACTCCGTTAAATTTTAAATAATAAAAAAGTACTGCTATGCCATTGTTTATTGTATGTGCCAAAATTGGTAACCACAAATTTCCACTCCAAAACAGCAAATAACCAAAAAATGCACCAAGAAGCATGCGTGGAAAAAATCCGTAGAATTGTAAGTGGATGGCGCTAAAAATAAATGCAGCCAACCAAATTGCTAAAACAGCATTACGCCATTCGCTAAATATTTTTTGCAAAATTCCTCTGAAAAAAAGTTCTTCGCCCAAACCTGCAAGTACAGCTATTAATAACAAATTGAAAATTAAATCGCTGACAGCGTGAACATTCAACATCCTCAGCGTAACTTCTTCCAACTGTAGTTCAGTGGCTCTCATCCAATTTTCGATGGGTGCTAATGCTTCGGGCAGCGAAATCTGACGATTAAGTTCGGTCAGTAAATTGATAAACGGAATGGCTGCAATCATAGTAATTGCAACTAAAACGTACAACGAAGGTTTGCTTTTTGTTTTTAACTGTAAGTAAATCACTGGCTTATCGCTCCATAAAAAAGCGAGTAGGAAAGGACCCCCCACAAACAAAACCAACGACTGAATCAATTGCATACGTTTTACGCTAATGATGTTATTCAAATCGCTGTCGGTGAGCAAAGTAGTAAGTAATGTGATTACGAAAATTGCAATAAGCAAAACTGCAAACAAATGCATTACTTTATTGAAAAAACCTGAATTTTGTAAGCTACCTTTTATCATCTTGTTTGTAAATATTAATTAGGGGTTATAGCTTCCCTTTGGTGGTTGGGGGCAAAAAACCATAAGGCTGACTCATTTATTTGAATCAGCCTTATAGGATGTTAGCAAATCGGTTTGATTAGTCTTCTTTTACCTGTGGAGTAATCAATTTGTAACCTTTACCGTGAATGTTGATAATTGCAACGTTTTCGTCGTCTTTCAATAATTTGCGCAATTTAGTGATATACACGTCCATGCTGCGGGCATTAAAATAATTATCGTCCACCCAAATAGTTTTTAGTGCAAAATTACGTTCCAAAATGCTGTTAGCATTAGCAGCCAACAAGTTAAGTAATTCTGATTCTTTGGTGGTCAATTTTTTTGAATCTCCGTCGATTGCCAAAGTTTGTTTTTGAGCATCAAATGTAAATTTACCAATGCTATAAACAACGGCTTCTTTTACTTTTTTGCCACGTACACGGCGAAGAATTGACTCAATACGATACAATAATTCTTCCATGCTGAATGGTTTCGACAAATAATCGTCGGCGCCTAATTTGAAGCCCTGTAGAATATCTTCTTTCAGCGATTTAGCGGTGAGGAAAATAATTGGAACATCGGCATTCACTGCGCGGATGTCGGCTGCCAATTGGAAACCATCTTTTTTAGGCATCATTACGTCGAATACGCACATGTCGTATTTGTTGCGTGTAAATGCTTTGTAACCTGCTTCTCCATCGGGTTGCAAATCAGCATCGTAACCTTTTGTCTGCAAATATTCTCTTAAAAGCATGCCAAGATTTTCGTCATCTTCGCACAATAAAATTTTAACTTTTTCTTCTGTCATAACTCGTAGTTTTTTAATGTTGGTATAGTGATTGTAAATTTAGTTCCGATGTTTATCTCGCTTTCTACTTTAATAGTGCCCCTGTGTTCGGTTACAATTTTTTTAACGTAAGCCAAACCAAGTCCAAATCCCTTAACATTGTGGAGGTTTCCGGTAGAAACCCGATAGAATTTTTCAAAAACGCGTTTTAAATCGTCTTTTTGAATTCCGATACCATTATCTTCGATACTAATTAATATATTTTCTTTTTCGTTCCAAGTTTCTATGGTCAATAACAACGGTTTATCGCAATATTTCAGCGCATTATCCATTAAATTGAAAATCACATTGGTAAAATGAACTTCATCAATTAAAGCAGCATCGTTGGTAGCATTCAGTTTCGAAGTTATTTGTCCGCCTTTGCTCGTTACACGAAGCGAAAAATTTGTTACTATTTCTTTAATTAACAAATTAATCTGCTTCTCGTTCACTTTTAATATCGATTTATCTTTTTCGAATATAGCCATTTGCAAAACTTTCTCGACCATAAAACTAAGTCGCTTGGTTTCGTCGCGTATTACCTTCGATATATGGCTCAATGTTTCGGGTGTTTTTCCCACGCTTGGGTCTTGTAGCATTTGTGAAGCAAGCGAAATACTCGAAATTGGAGTTTTAAGCTCATGCGTCATATTATTTACAAAATCATTTTTAATAATGTTCAATTGTTTTTGTTTAAAAATAACAATGATAGCATACGTAAAAATGAATAAAATAAATATTAGCAGCAATACCGATGGCAGCAATAAATTAAGCGATTTAAGTATAAAGTTTTGCTTTGTCGGAAATGTTACCTGCAAAAAAGCTGCTCTGTTTGAGTCCTCCGAAGGAAATAATTTTTGTGAATATACATTGTTGTTATTCGTGTGATTGTGTATTTCCTTGACGCATTTAAAAATTACATTTCCCTGTTTATCAACAATTGAATAATAAAACGGCAGCTCTACACCATTATTCAACAATACTTTTTCGATAATATTGTCCAATTCAACAAAATTGACGCGCTCGCTTATATCTTTACTCTCCGATTCTTTAAGCCAACGAAAAACAGCCTGATCTAAAATTGTTTTCGAACGTGAAAAGTTTTGCTTGAACTTTTCCTGCAAAAATCGCGATGTTTCTTCTATAGTCGCATTTCCATGTCGGGTGCTTAACCTGATTCGTGGTTTATTTTTGTCTAAATTCGAAATTTTCAGATTCTTCGAAACGCTGTCAATATGATGACTTAATTCGTTTTGATTAAAACTTAAATTGGTCGTTTCTTTCGATTTAATACTTTTGTTTTCAAGTACTTCACCAAGGTATTCGAGAGCTTCGTTTTCTTCAACCAAAATAGCAGTTTGAAACAGACTTCGCTCAACGCTCTCGTTAAACTGATTCTCAATCATTTCGGCATTAATACTCACATACCGAACTTGTAGTATTATCAAACCCACAAAAGTGGCTATCATCGAAATTATTAATATTAAAATTGTTGTTCGTTTCATACCATGTGCAAAAATATATTTAAAACTTAACATTAACAAGTTTAACGCTGAAATTTAACATATATTTATTAAAATAGAAGTTATCTCCCTTTTTCTATTGTATTTTATTTGGTTTTAACTTAAAACATTTTATATCGTCGTTTAGTTTTGCAGATAGCAAAAAAAAAAGTATTTTTGTTTCGTACAAATCAACAAATTCAATGCCGTATCGTAGAGCTGTAAATTGGAGTGCATTATTCTCGAGTAATTTTTTGGGAGTTTTTAACGATAATTTGTTGAAAAACAGCATTATATTTTTTACACTAAGTTGGAAATTACCCGAGTGGTTAAATTCTTCACAATTAATTTCAGTAGTTTCGGTAGCTCTGATTATTCCCTATCTTTTGTTTTCGCCCTACGCCGGAAATCTTAGTGTTCGCATATCAAAACTAAAAATATTTCGTTTTTTCAAACTGATTGAGATTCCAATTATGGCATTGGCTTCTATTGCTTTTGTTGCCGAAAATGTGTACCTTGCTATCTTTGCTGTGCTTCTGATGGGTATTCAAAGTAGCATGTATTCGCCGGCAAAATACAGTTTAATACGCGATATTGGTGGTGAAAAAAAAGTGGCTTTCGGGAGCGGTGTATTCGAAACAATGGCGTTTTTGGGAATATTAGCCGGTACTGTAGTGGCATCTGTACTTTCCGATTTTGCCGATAAATGGGTTTTAATCATCGCTTTTTTAGCAACTGCTGCTTTGGGATATTTGACTACAGCTATAATTAAAGTAGAAGAAATGCCTGTAGAAAAGCAAAGTCAGAGTAATAATCCATTTGTTTTTTTACGACAATCGTACAAAATTGCCAAACATTACAAAGATGTGAATGCTTCGGTTATCGGTTCGTCGGTTTTTTGGCTTATTGGCGGCATGTTGCAGATGAATTTAGTAATACATTCGAAGGATTATTTTAATGCAAGCAATACCGAAACCGGAATTATTATGGCTGTGGCTGCTATAGCTATTGCCACAGGCTGTTTTGCGGCTGCTAAAGTTGCCGGACATACCACAGGACAGAAACTGATTTTACCCGGAATTGCTGGTATGATTGTCTTTCTGGGTTTTATCACTTTTTTCGACCTGACTTTTTTCTTTTTTGCAATTTGTGTTTTTGGGGTTGCTTTTTCGGGTGGATTTTTTCAGGTTCCCTGTATTTCAACTATCGAAAAATCAAAGTCGGGACGAAAATTAGGTGATTTAATTGCATATCTCAACTTAACTACATTTATTTTTGTTACCATTGGTACATTCCTGTTTTGGATAATAACTTATTTTACAAATCAGAATAGTGAGTTGGTATTTGCCGTTTTGTGGGCAATTTGTATTATTACTTTTTATTTTTTCAATAATTATTTTCAACGTAAAAAACGAACTGAAATCTAATGGATAAAAAATTATTTTTAATTGATGCTTATGCTATCATTTATAGAGCATATTATGCGTTTATTCGTGCTCCGCGCATTAACTCCAAAGGTTTAAATACTTCGGCAATTTACGGTTTTGTAAATACGCTCGAAGACGTATTAAAACGCGAAAAGCCTACACATATTGCAGTGGCTTTCGACCCCAGCGGACCCACTTTTAGGCATGAAGCATACGATTTATATAAAGCACAACGCGAATCAACTCCCGAAGATATTAAATTAGCTGTGCCCTACATAAAAAAAATCATTAAAGCATATAATATTCCAATTTTGGAAGTTGCAGGTTTTGAGGCTGATGATGTTATAGGTACGATGTCTAAATTGGCAGAAAAAAAAGGCTTTACCGTATTTATGCTTACGCCCGATAAAGATTACGGACAGTTGGTGTCGGATAATATTTACATGTACCGACCCAAACATACAGGCGGTTTTGAGATAATGGGTCCCGCTGAAATAAAGGCAAAATATGGGTTGGACAGTCACGAACAAGTGATTGATTTATTGGGGCTTATGGGCGATACTGCCGATAATATTCAGGGCTGTCCTGGTGTGGGCGAAAAAACGGCAGTGAAGCTTTTAAAAGAATTTGGAAGTATCGACAATTTGCTCACCCGAACCGCCGAATTAAAAGGGGCTTTGAAAGAAAAGGTAGAAAATAACATGGCGCAAATTGAATTTTCACGCTTTTTGGCTACCATTAAAATTGATGTGCCTATTGAATTCAATGAAAAAGCTCTTGAAATTGAACCTGTTAACGATGCCGAATTGAAAGCTTTATTCGACGAGCTCGAATTTCGTACCATGACGCAGAATAAATTTGGTGCTAAACCTTTCACTTCATTGCCACCGGACGAACCTTCGACTAACATTCAGTTTGCACGACCCAAATCTCCTGCCGGACAAATGTCACTATTCAGCGCTTTTGATGCGCCTGAAGAAAAACCGGCTACAAAATCAGTTACGAAAGAAGTTCAAGTTTTAGAACCAGTTGCTGATAATGAATTGCTTACACTCAAAAATGTACCGCATAACTATCAGCTGGTTGATACAAAAGTAAAACGCGCTGACCTGATTTCGAAATTGTTTATGCAAAAATCGGTTTGTTTTGATACCGAAACTACCGGTGTGGATGTGTTTACGGCCGAGATGGTAGGAATGTCGTTTTGTTTTACAAAAGGTGAAGCATATTATGTAGCTTTACCTACCGAAAGGGTTGAATCAGAAGATGTTTTGAAAGAATTTAAAGCCTTTTTTCAAAGCGAACATATTGAGAAAATCGGACAGAATATAAAATTTGACCTGTTGATGCTTTCGATATATGGTATTGAACTGAAAGGAAATTTGTTTGATACCATGATTGCGCATTACCTTGTGCAACCGGAACTTCGTCACGGAATGGATTATTTAGCCGAAATTTACCTGCGCTATCGGACTATTCATTACGAAGAATTAGTGGGAGGAAAGGGTAAAAATCAGATGGATATTCGCTTTGTAGATGCAGATTTGCTTTGTAACTACGCCGCAGAGGATGCTGATATTACGTTTCAGCTAAAACAAATTTTAGAAACAGAATTAAAAGAAAATGGATTAGAAAATTTGTTTTACGAAATTGAAATGCCTTTGCTACGAGTGCTTTCTGTAATGGAACGTAATGGCGTTCGCATTGATAGTAAGGCTTTGCGCCAAAGTTCCGAAATTCTTACTGCAGAGCTTATTTCAATAGAAAAAGAAATACACGACATGGTGGGCTATTCGTTTAATGTATCGTCGCCAGCACAGGTGGGCGAAATATTGTTCGACCGTCTAAAGTTAGATGATAAAGCCAAAAAAACCAAAACCGGACAATATTCAACTTCCGAAGATATTTTAGAAAAAATTCGTTCGAAACATCCTATTATTGCTAAAATTCTTGATTATCGCGGACTGAAAAAACTGCTGAGCACTTACATTGATGCATTGCCACAGCTTATTAATCCACGTACAGGAAAAGTGCATACTTCGTTTAACCAAACGGTGGCTGCTACCGGTCGGTTGAGTTCTACGAATCCCAATTTGCAAAATATCCCTATTCGCGATGCGCAAGGTAAGGAAATTCGGAAAGCTTTTATTCCCGAAGAGGGCTGCGTTTTTCTGAGTGCCGACTATTCGCAAATTGAACTACGCATTATGGCGCACCTAAGTGGCGACAGCAATATGCTAAATGCTTTTAACAGTGGACTTGATATTCATACAGCTACTGCTGCCAAAATTTATAAAATACCTGTCGAAGAAGTTACTTCGGATATGCGTCGAAAAGCCAAAACAGCTAACTTTGGTATTATTTACGGTATTTCTACTTTCGGACTTTCCGAACGCCTCACTATACCACGTGCCGAAGCTAAAGAGTTGATTGATGGCTATTTTGCAACCTATCCGGATGTAAAACGTTACATGGACGAATGTATTCAGCGCGCTAAAGAAAATGGCTATGTAGAAACAATATTTGGACGTAAACGCTATTTGGCTGATATTAATTCGCAGAATAGTGTGGTGCGTGGTTTTGCCGAACGAAATGCGATTAATGCTCCAATACAAGGCTCAGCTGCCGACATTATAAAAATTGCTATGGTGAATATTCAAAAGCGATTGACCTCTGAAAATCTCCAAACCAAAATGACCATGCAGGTACATGATGAGTTAAACTTTACAGTTCCTCAATCTGAAATAGAACAATCCCGAAAAGTGGTTGTAGAAGAAATGGAAAACGTGTTGAAGCTAAAAGTGCCGCTAATTGCCGACTGTGGTGTAGGAGCAAATTGGCTCGAAGCCCACTGATTAGTCCCTGAATATAAAAAACAAAACGCTGTATACGATTAATATACGGCGTTTTGTTTTTAAAAAGCGGAGAGAGGAACTTGTATTCTCTCAATTATACATTGAATTTCAGCGTGTTACGCCTGTTTAATCTGAATGTACACCGAGTTCTCCACCGAGAAAAAATGGTATAAAAATGTGTGAATTTTTATACATCAAAGATACGGAATTTATTTTTTTTGGCAATGGGTTGAAGGCTGTTTTTTAGTGTGGTTCAGATATAATATATAGTAAGATAACTAACTTTTGATATGCTTTAGCAGTCTGTTATCCTATAATAAAAGGATGTACATGTTCGGCTTTTAGTCCCGTGTATGAGCAGAATTCTTCAATGCTGACAAATTGATGTTCTTGTTTTTGATAATGTTGCTTTATTTGAGAAAGCAATGTCCTTCCGTAACGTTCACTTTTACCGGTTATTCGTTGTACAATCCTTTGGGTATATGCAAATTT
>DYSC01000160.1:1661-3521 GCA_020726365.1 Porphyromonas sp. | reverse complement strand
ATTTGAATTTGCCCTTTTAGGGTTTGAAACAATAAATTTTTCGGAGTAGAGCATGAATCTAATAAATTTGAATTTGCCCTTTTAGGGTTTGAAACCTTCTAGTTGCTCCATGCTGTAGCCAAGCTCTTATTTGAATTTGCCCTTTTAGGGTTTGAAACTCAAAACTCTTTGTTGCTTTTTTATTCTCTTTTTTATTTGAATTTGCCCTTTTAGGGTTTGAAACACACTCGAATGGGAGAACGTTTGGACAGGAACAGCATTTGAATTTGCCCTTTTAGGGTTTGAAACACAGTACCAATCGAAGCCCTTGCAGGAAAAGAGGATTTGAATTTGCCCTTTTAGGGTTTGAAACGATTTGCATAAAGATGCTGATATTTCAAAAATCTTAATTTGAATTTGCCCTTTTAGGGTTTGAAACATGGTTTGGAACGACTAGAGCAAAAAAAACACCAATATTTGAATTTGCCCTTTTAGGGTTTGAAACAGAATGTCATAAATATAAATTTGATTTATTTTTTTATTTGAATTTGCCCTTTTAGGGTTTGAAACCTTCGTCACGTTTAACGCAACATCTTTAATGTCTTTATTTGAATTTGCCCTTTTAGGGTTTGAAACTAATAAAAAAGAAAAAATCCTTTAACGCCCTGCGTTTATTTGAATTTGCCCTTTTAGGGTTTGAAACGGTGCATTAGCATATTGAAAGCCAATGCGATAATATTTGAATTTGCCCTTTTAGGGTTTGAAACCACTTGCATCCCCATGCGTTTAGTGGATAGTTGGTTTATTTGAATTTGCCCTTTTAGGGTTTGAAACGAATTGATGAAATCAGCAAAATTGCCAAAGCTGTCCATTTGAATTTGCCCTTTTAGGGTTTGAAACGTGGTGTAGCCGAAGCAAACGCAACCGTAAAAGTATTTGAATTTGCCCTTTTAGGGTTTGAAACTAGATCTGGTTAAAACCATGGCGGACGAAGCGTATGCATTTGAATTTGCCCTTTTAGGGTTTGAAACTGCTAAGAGGTCTTCTCTTTGGTACAGGTGGAGCATTTGAATTTGCCCTTTTAGGGTTTGAAACGTCATTATGTTTGGAAATCTACACCAAGGGTTGCCAAATTTGAATTTGCCCTTTTAGGGTTTGAAACTAGTCGTTAGTTTTGGGCTTAAAACCAGTAGCTTTATTTGAATTTGCCCTTTTAGGGTTTGAAACTTATATGTTTCAGGAAGACTACTTATTATCGATGCTCCATTTGAATTTGCCCTTTTAGGGTTTGAAACTAGTATGTAGACCTTTTTTTGGTCTTTTTGGAACAAAATTTGAATTTGCCCTTTTAGGGTTTGAAACATCGTGTAGTAATGGGGAAAATAAGTGCGTCTAAAATTTGAATTTGCCCTTTTAGGGTTTGAAACGAGTACAATCGCGTCACAAATTGCTTTTGGGTTGATTTGAATTTGCCCTTTTAGGGTTTGAAACAAGCCAAACAAGTACGAAGATTGGCTAAAAATAGGAAATTTGAATTTGCCCTTTTAGGGTTTGAAACGGCAACAAGCCCTAGATATACCATTGCAAGGATTATTTGAATTTGCCCTTTTAGGGTTTGAAACAAATTTCTATTGCTTGTACTGGTAGAGGAATGATATTTGAATTTGCCCTTTTAGGGTTTGAAACAACTTGTTCCATCATCAAAACAAATTTCTCTCATTATTTGAATTTGCCCTTTTAGGGTTTGAAACAATTTACCTCCAAAAATTTGTCTATCTTGGGGAAGATTTGAATTTGCCCTTTTAGGGTTTGAAACCTTCGTATTGAGTTTTAAAAACTCTATAGAATGCATTTGAATTTGCCCTTTTAGGGTTTGAAACT
>DYSC01000160.1:0-1561 GCA_020726365.1 Porphyromonas sp. | reverse complement strand
ATTTGAATTTGCCCTTTTAGGGTTTGAAACTAACGTTTTCTTCGTCCAAAGCACCAGCTCTTACCATTTGAATTTGCCCTTTTAGGGTTTGAAACTTACCTCTGCAACAAGTACCGAGGGAATGATGGTATTTGAATTTGCCCTTTTAGGGTTTGAAACTTTGCATATACAGCAAAAGCACGGTTATAGTTATTCTATTTGAATTTGCCCTTTTAGGGTTTGAAACTCGATGCGGTCATTCATACTCATCGTCTCATCGAGCATTTGAATTTGCCCTTTTAGGGTTTGAAACCTTTGTCCACCAACAGCGACATTTGTATGTGCTCATTTGAATTTGCCCTTTTAGGGTTTGAAACGGGTGCTAGACTGCTCTAGCACCTACAAAAGCTCATTTGAATTTGCCCTTTTAGGGTTTGAAACCCTCGACCGTCATAAGCTTTTCAAAACAAATAAAATTTGAATTTGCCCTTTTAGGGTTTGAAACGCTGGGATTTGAATATCAACAACTACACCACCAATGTATTTGAATTTGCCCTTTTAGGGTTTGAAACTGTTCATCCGACTCAAAAACCAGTTGAATTAATGGATTTGAATTTGCCCTTTTAGGGTTTGAAACCAAGTTATGATAATCACTTAGTTGCTGGAACTAATCATTTGAATTTGCCCTTTTAGGGTTTGAAACAATATCCAAATAAAAAATTTGAGGATAATGAAATTGATTTGAATTTGCCCTTTTAGGGTTTGAAACATATTTTAGGGGATGTGAAAAGTGGAGATAATAATTTGAATTTGCCCTTTTAGGGTTTGAAACTGCACAAGATAGTGCGATAAGCGAAAATGAAAAGATAATTTGAATTTGCCCTTTTAGGGTTTGAAACCAGCCCTGTGCAAAGCACGTGGGCTAAACCCGTTTAATTTGAATTTGCCCTTTTAGGGTTTGAAACTATTGTACGAAATCGATAAAAGCTGGTGGCTCCATATTTGAATTTGCCCTTTTAGGGTTTGAAACTCTCCTAGTATCCTATTGCTATCCACGGTCTGCTCATTTGAATTTGCCCTTTTAGGGTTTGAAACTTATGGCAATGAATCAACTTGGCGATACTATAAATTTGAATTTGCCCTTTTAGGGTTTGAAACTGTATGTTTCCTTACTTGTGCCGGGATCAATATGATTTGAATTTGCCCTTTTAGGGTTTGAAACACCATGATGATTGGTGGGGTATTTGTTTGGCAGAGATTTGAATTTGCCCTTTTAGGGTTTGAAACTGACGGTCGAGGTAAGGGGATATGATGATAAAGACAATTTGAATTTGCCCTTTTAGGGTTTGAAACTTCCTCCACCTGCACCCTCTAAAAAGACCCGTGCTGTATTTGAATTTGCCCTTTTAGGGTTTGAAACCAGGTCGAAGTGAGAATAAAAATGATTATGAGGTAGAGTATTTGAATTTGCCCTTTTAGGGTTTGAAACTCTCATGTGTTTCAAGCTCCGTAGTGGATTCTTTTCCAATTTGAATTTGCCCTTTTAGGGTTTGAAACGTTATATCGTTAAATTTGGTGTGAC
>DYSC01000038.1 GCA_020726365.1 Porphyromonas sp. | reverse complement strand
CAAATGTTATGAAAAAAGTTTTTACGCTTATGATTGCTCTATTGAGCATTTTTGCAACTGCTAAAGCAGCAGATGTAGTATTTAATGTGGTTGTTCCACAAGATCTAACAAAACCTAATACACACGTAACAAATCAAGTGTGGATTGTAGGTAACTTTAATGGTTGGAATAACAACGATAAACAACTGACCAAAGTGGATGACACACACTACACCATCACGATGGATGACGCTACTTGGGCGACGGGTGTAACTCCTGCTACAATTAGATACAAATACCTAAGTGGTGGTGGCGACTGGGCTTATGTTGAGAAAAAAGATTCAGCAGGTGTTGAACAAGAATTAACAGACCGCTGGTATACTGCAGGTAAAAATGATACAGTAGCACGCTGGGCGTTAACATGGAAAAACATTCAACCAATTCCTATGACAGTAACTATTAGCGCTTTAGTTCCCGCAGAAGTTGTTCAACTTTATATTGTGGGTTCATTTAATGGCTGGTCGCTTCCTACTGACAGTACAAACATGACTTTAGCAGAAACTACCACAGATGGTAAAATTTTTAATGTAACATTTAAGTCGAGCGATGTTAATAAATTGAAATACAAATTCTGTGCTGGTCCTGCTTGGGATTACGAACAAACTGCTGGAGATTTTACATATCCGGATGTAACTCAAAATACCGCTCAACATACAATTGCTGCATTCAAGAAAATTTTTGATCCAACAAAAGTAGGCGATATAAACATTACGGCAACTGTACCTGCAGGCACTCAACGTGCTTGGATAATGGGGAGCCATTTAGGATGGAATTGGGCTAATTTAAAAGAAGGTGTAAAGAATGTGGATGGTACATTTACTTTTGTAGCCAAAGATGTTATGTCTATTGAATATCGTTTGTACAATTGGAACACAGATTGGAGTCACCCAGAAGCTAAAGATGGTGAACCAACTGTAGAACGTCCAAATCGTGTTGCTAATTATCCTGCTGATGCAAATATTGCAATTACGGTTTCGGCTTGGAGAAACGAAGCTCCTAATGCATTGATTGGTTTGGATGCAGACAAATACAAAGTTTACACTTCACATAAATCAATAGTAGTAGAAGGTGTAACTTCAAAGGCTGAATTATTTGACATTAGCGGACGTAACATTGAAAGTAAAGTAATGAGTGGAACATTCCGTTCGGCTGCGCTTAATGCAGGTCTATATATTGTTAAAATTGATGGACAAACTCAGAAAGTATCTGTTAAATAATTGATATTATAATAAATTAAAAAGGCTGTTCGGGAAATTTCGAACAGCCTTTTTTTCAAAATAAATTATAAAAGATGTCAACAATCGAAGTCGTTGGTTTTTCAGCCTCCATCCTCTCTGTATTAAATCAATTTCCGCAAGCTATTAAAGTATTTACTACAAAAGACACTCACAGCATTTCACTTTTAATGTACTGTATTGTTGTGGTTTGCATTTCACTTTGGTTAGTATACGGAATTATGCTGAACAATGCTCCACTAATTTGGGCAAACGCACTTTCGTTATTACCAATTACATATATTTTCATAATGAAACTTGCTAACACAATTAAAGGAAAAGATAAACTGGGAATTTGATAGTTGGTAACTTTTCGAGATTGGTTCAATATTGATTTAATTGGTTTAGTAATTGATTGATTTTCATCCAAACTCTTCAAACCTTTCAAACTTCAAACTCTTGAAACCAACATTTTATACTCTAAAATCAAACCGTTCAGTTTTATTGCTTTCATACGATTCACGGTTGAAAGTGTAAAATCGAGCTGGTTTATGAGAAACACCTGTTTGTATTTCATCGGTTGAAATTAGATAGATCATTTTATTCACTTTGCGACGGTAATTGCGTTTATCGTACGAAGTATTAAATATAGCCTCGTAAATTTTTTGCATTTGGGTCAATGTAAATTTCTCAGGCAATAATTCGAATACCAAAGGTTCATGCAATAGGTCATACCTGAGTTTTTTCAACGCTTGGTCGAAAATTTCGTTGTGATCGAACATCAAATCTTCCACCTCGTACACATTCATCCATTTTGCTACTTCAATCAACTGATTATTTTTAATAGAATCGATGTTAACTAACGAATAAAACCCGACAGTTATAACTCGCTCGTCTAACAATCTGGGCTTTACCCATTCAAAATCCTGTGGTCGCTTATGTAGCCTATCAGGATTACTAAAGACTTGGAATTGTTTTACATAAATTTCTTCTAATCCTGTTTGCTCTTTTAAAATTCGCGAAGCAGTGTCATAAATATCTTCATTTCGTCGTACATGATTACCTGGTAATTTCCATTCAATATTTATTTTGTTATCGATTGGAACAAACTCACTACGAACTAACACAGTCAATGTATTTTCGGAATATCCAAAAATAACACAGTCGACAGAAACACTTGGTAATATCAAAAAATCTTCACTATCAGTAAACGAGCTTGTCATATATTTTTTTTACAAATATACAATATTTTCATTTTAGTTAATAGAATATATGTCGATAATGAACTTAAGAAGTGTTAATAGTGTAAATTTAACACATCTATCTAAATATTTATCAAAATAATGAATTATCTTTGTAAACAAAACAGTTATTGTTATTATGACACTGTAATTTATTTATCTTACAATAATATCTTAAATGAAAAAAATTAAATCACTGAGCCTATTATTGGTTTCAGTCACATTATTATTTAATTCGTGCAAAAACGAAAAAAGTGAAATTGACAAAAAAGTAGATAGGTTGCTATCTCAAATGACATTGGAAGAAAAAGTTGGGCAAATGACACAAATCACGCTCGATGCAATTGGCAATGGAGAAAGTGTTTTTGCATCAAAAATTCCATTTGAATTCGATTCAACCCGAATAAATAACGCATTGCAAAAATATTATGTTGGTTCCATTCTAAACACGACTAATAATTATGCGCTTCCCCCTTCTCAATGGAACGAAATTATTTCAAAGATTCAAGCAGCAGCTCAAAAAACTCGATTAAAAATACCCATAATTTATGGAATAGACGCAATACATGGATCTACCTATACTGTAGGTTCTACTATTTTTCCTCAACAAATTACACTAGCAGCCACATTCAATCCTCAAAATGCATACAACATGGCAAATGTATGTGCCTACGAAACACGTGCATGTGGTATTCCTTGGAATTTCTCACCTGTACTTGATTTGGGGGCAGATCCACGATTTTCACGCCAGTTCGAAGGTTTTGGTGAAGATCCGCTATTGGGAAAAGTTATGGGCGAGCAAATCATTAAAGGCTATGAAGGGAAAGGTGACAGCATAATAGAATCAACAAAAGTAGCATCTTGTTTAAAGCATTTTTTAGCCTATTCCGTTCCAAATTCGGGTAAAGACCGCACACCGGCTTATATTCCCGAACATGTAATCCGAGAATATCATTTGCCGCAATTTAAGGCTGCTATTGATGCAGGAGCAGAATCAGTAATGATTAATTCAGGGCTTATAAATGGGGTATCGGTTCATGCAAACCACGACATTATAACCAAATTACTAAAAGAAGAGCTTGGTTTTGAGGGTGTTGTTGTAACAGACTGGATGGATATAATTAATCTACAGAAGCGTGATAAAATTGCAGCTAATAATAAAGAAGCCGTGAAAATGGCAATAAATGCAGGCATTGATATGTCGATGGTTCCTTACGATTATGTAAGTTTTTGTGATGATTTAGTTGCATTGGTTAATGAGGGAGAAGTAAAAGAGAGTAGAATCGATGATGCTGTTCGCCGAATTTTAAAACTGAAATTTAAACTTGGCTTATTTGATAAACCCCTTACTAACATAAACGATTACCCTGATTTCGCCTCTGCTAAACACGAAAAAATGGCATACCAAGCTGCAAGTGAAGCTATAACACTTCTAAAAAACGAAGGAGCAATTTTGCCTATCAGCAAATCGACTAAAATCTTAGTAACCGGACCAAATGCAAATAGTATGCGTTCGCTTAATGGCGGTTGGAGTTACTCATGGCAAGGCGATAAGGCAGAACAATTTGCAACTAAATACAATACATTTTACGAAGCTATACTCCAAAAATCAAGCAGTAAAAATATAAAACATATTCCGGGTGTAAGTTATATAGAAACAGGTAAGTATTTTGAAGAAAAAGAAAACAAGTACAACGAAGCGATAATTGCTGCCCGAAATGTAGATGTAGTAATTCTTTGTTTGGGTGAAAACACCTATACCGAAAAACCGGGTGATTTGAATGACCTAAACCTGAGTGCTTTACAAACAAAATTAGCCATCGACATTGCAAAATCAGGGAAACCCGTTATACTTGTATTAAACGAAGGCCGACCACGCTGTATAAGCACTATTGAACCCTATATGAAGGCAATAGTGCAAACCTATTTGCCCGGAAATTATGGTGGAAATGCATTGGCAGACATACTTTATGGCGATGTAAATCCATCCGGAAAGTTGCCTTACACTTACCCTGCCTATCCAAATTCAATTGTAAATTACTACCATAAATTTTCCGAAGAACAAAAACCTTCGGAAGGAGCATACAAATACGAGTCGGATTACAATCCTCAGTATGAGTTTGGATACGGACTAAGTTATACAACATTTGAATATTCCAATTTAAAAGCAGACAAAGAGCTCTTTGCTGATAACCAAACAGTTACTGTAAGCGTGAGTATTAAAAATACAGGTATGTTTGATGGCAAAGAAACTGTTATGCTTTATAGTAGCGACAAAGTTGCTTCTATTTCGCCCGATGTAAAACGACTTCGTAAATTCGAAAAGATTTTTCTGAAAAAAGGCGAAACAAAAACAGTTCAATTCACAATTAACGCATCGGATTTGGCTTTTGTAAATCAATATAATCAAACGATTACAGAGAATGGAGAATTCGAATTGAGAATTGCAAATTTATCAAAACAAATATTTTTTGAAAACTAACCAAGTAATAAATAACACATGAGAATCACGGAAAAAAAATGTAAAACATCAAATTGGCAGCAGGTAGTTGCCAGATTTGTGAAACAGGTATTGCCAATCTTATTTTTAACAATCCCGTTAGCTTCGATTGCTCAAAAAATAACCGTTCAAGGCGCGGTTGTTGACAGCAATAACGAGGGAATTATTGGTGCAACCGTTTTGATAAAAGGAACAAGCACCGGAACAATTACCGATTTTGATGGAAATTTTAAGATGGATGCATCCCCCAAAGATGTATTCGTAATTAGTTACATCGGTATGATAACACAAGAAATTATTGTTGGAAATCAAAAAACTGTTCGAGTCATATTGCAAGAATCGGCAAAAACGCTCGATGAAGTGATAGTTGTTGGTTATGGAACAGCAAAGCGAAAAGATTTAACCACTTCGGTTTCCAGCGTTTCAACCAAAGACATTTCGGAGCGTCCGATTATTTCGGCTGCAGGCGCCATTCAGGGTAAAGCTGCGGGTGTTTCGGTGGTTCAGCCAAACGGTGAACCCGGAGGTGGATTTGTGGTACGTGTGCGTGGTAATACTTCCATCACTGCCAGCAACGACCCATTGTATGTAATTGATGGTGTTCCAATGACAGAAGTCAACTTTCTCTCGCCAAATGATATTGAAAGTATGCAAATTCTGAAAGATGCATCTGCTACTGCTATTTATGGCTCACGGGCTGCCAATGGAGTGGTATTAATCACCACCAAACAAGGTGTAAAAGGGGAAGCCAAAGTTACATTTTCGACCAAAGTAGGAATGACACAGGTTGTAAAACAGCTCGAATCGCTCAATGTAGCTCAATACAAAGAACTGATGAACGAACTTGGTGCGGTTACCCTTCCTGATGGTTTGACTGATAAGACAGATTGGTTTAAAGAAACCTTCCGAACAGGACTATCTCAGGAATATCAATTATCAGTTTCAAATTCAACCGATAAGTTAAATTATTATTTTTCGGGCGGGTATACAAACGAAAAAGGTATTATTCCTGTTGCTTATTACAAACGCTATAATTTCAGAGTAAACTTAGATAACCAAATTAAGTCATGGTTGAAATTATCCACTAATGTGGCTTACTCCGATTATACTAACAACGGGATTATTTCGGGGCAGGGAGCGAATCGTGCCGGTGTAATTCTGTCGGTTATTAATACGCCTACCTATGCATCTATATGGAATGAGGCAAACCCTGGACAATACTACAATAACTTTTATGGAACGAATGTAACACATCCGATTGAAAACATGTCGCGTACTGAGGACAATAAAAGCAACAGTAATCGCATGGTAGCCAGTGGAATTTCAGATATTAGTTTTACCAAAGACATGAAACTGAAATCGTCTTTAAGTGTCGACCGCGTCTATTATCATTCAACAAGTTTTTTGGATCCGATGAAAACGTCGCACGGCAGATCAATGTACGGAGAAGCATCGGACAATAGGTCACTAAGCACCATTATGGTTTTGGATAATATTTTGAGTTACGATAAAGTTTTCGGAAAAAACACTTTAGGTGCAATGGCTGGAACATCGTATACGACTTCAACATGGAATCAAAGTTATATGACAGGTTCTCACTTCCGAAACGCTGACGTAAAAACGCTAAATGCTGCCAACGCAATTGAGCAATGGAGCGGAACTTCTGCTTCCGATTGGGCTATTATGTCGTATTTAGGAAGGTTTACCTACAATTACGACAGCAAATACTTACTTACTGTAAATTTTCGCGCCGATGGTTCGTCAAAGCTTGCTCCTGGTCATAAATGGGGCTATTTCCCATCAGCATCAGCTGCTTGGCGCATTTCGTCCGAAGATTTTATGAAAGAGATTAACTGGATTGACGACTTGAAACTGCGTGGAGGTTGGGGTAAAACTGGTAACCAATCAGGTATTGGCGATTATGCTTACCTTAAACAATATAATATACAGCGATCGCCTTGGTGGGAAACAGTTGGAGGGGTTTACGTACACGCAAATGATGTACCTGCTCTATCGGTAGCATCGATGAGTAATGTAGATTTAACATGGGAAACAACATCTCAATCGAACATAGGTATAGATTTTACACTGTTAAAAAATAAATTGGGCATTGCTATTGATGCCTATTACAAATACACTTCAAATTTATTACTGAATGTTCCGTTACCTTCTACTTCACAAGTTAGCAATTTGACTCGCAACGAAGGCGAAATGAGTAACCGTGGATTAGAACTTACAATTAATTCAAAAAATATCAGCCGTAAAAACTTTAAATGGGATACCGATTTAAATATCTCATTTAACAAAAATAAATTGGAAAAATTGACATTGCAACAAAAATATTATTTTGCCGAATCGCCTACCGGCGAAAAAATTGTGTTAATGACGCCCGGACTACCATTAGGAGTTTTTTATGGTTATGTTTCAAAAGGTGTAGACCCTGAGACGGGTAAATTAATGTACCAAACAAAAAATGTAGATGGAGTACCCTCATTAAGTGAACGCCAAGTAATAGGAGACCCAAACCCAGACTTCACGTATGGTATAACAAACAACTTGAGTTATAAAAATTTCAATTTAAATATTTTTTTACAGGGCTCACAAGGTAACGATATCTATAATGCCTCACGCATGGAAACAGAAGGAATGTACGATGACAAAAACCAATCGACAGCAGTACTTGATCGTTGGAAACGTCCCGGAATGGTAACGTATATGCCCGGAGCCTCAGCAACAAAAGAAAATTTGAAAACTTCTACTCGCTTTGTCGAAGATGGTAGTTATTTACGTATTAAAGCACTTACATTTTCGTACAACTTAGAAACAAAATGGCTTAAAACACTCAAAATGAGTAAAATTCAAGCACACATTACAGCTCAAAACCTACTTACTTTGACCAAATACAAAGGTTTCGACCCCGAAGTTAATCAGTATGGTGGCTATGCCGCTGTGCAAGGTGTTGATTATGGGACTTATCCACAATCTAAAAGCTATGTTTTCGGAATAAATATAGAATTTTAATCATCAATAATAAACGTATGAAAACAACAATAAAAATAGTAATATTAAGCTCTATTATAGCTTTTTTATCGGCTTGTGATCTCAACTTAGAGCCTGTCTCAAATTACACCGAACTGAATGTAGGAGGGAACACTTCGACGGGCACGACCGTTAAATTTCTTACACGAGATGAAATGAAAACGCAGTATGATTACATGTACAACATGCTGTCGGACAACAAAGTGGAGTCATGGATTCTTGATGTCTTGGTATATGTTGACAGTCATGCCGACAATGCCTATCGTGGTGCAACCGACTTAGAATTAGCACAGTTAGAACAACAACAACAAGATGGTGAGAATAAAAATATTAATCGTGATTGGGACCAGTATTTTTCAATGATTGCCGCTGCTAATAGTGTAATTGTGAATATTGATTCGGTACCCGACATTTCGTTATCAAGCGCAGATAGAAAGAAGTGGAAAGCCGAAGCATTAATTCTTCGCTCGTTGGTTTATTTCGATATCGTTCGACTTTGGGGCGATGTTCCATTGGTATTAACAGAACCACCAGCAATTACTTCAGCCAATATCGAAGAAGTGTATCCATTGTACTATCCAAAACGCGATTCAGTTGCGACAGTTTATCGTCAGATAGTAAAGGATTTGAATACCGCACTTGAACCTGGCGGAGCTCCTGCAATTAATCCCGCTAATAAATTTGTGCTTTCGCGTACGCTTGCTTACGGACTGTTGGCAAAAATATATGCCGAAAAACAAATTCGCGATTACGATAAAGTGATTCAATACTGCACCGAAGTAGAAAAGGATGTTACTTTAGTTCCAAAATATGGCGACTTGTTCGACATGAATTCGTCAAATACAGATTTGAAAAATCGAAACACCTCTGAGTCTATTTTTGAAATAACATTTGCCGGAGGAGGCAACTGGATAACTTGGATGTGTGGAATAGATTTAGCAACTCCGAGCAGTAAGTACGACTGGAAGAAATGGTTTACTCCTTCGCGCGATTTGATAAATGCTTTTGATGCTCAAAATGATACAGAGCGTAAAAATCAAACTATTGTTCGGGCTACGGTGGAATGGAGCTTGCATTATCCAGCTAAAGATTATCCATTTATGTACAAGTATCGCTCTAAATACCACAGCTTTATCAAAATGCGTTTAGCCGATATTTTGCTACTGAAAGCTGAAGCTTTGGTTGAGCAAAATAAACTGGCCGAAGCAGCAGCAATTGTAAACGTCATCAGGACAAGGGCTAAATTAGTGAATTTAACTACCAACATTACTTCGTCGAAAGATAAAATGGCAGATGCGGTATTGAATGAACGTCGTTTGGAATTGGCATTTGAAGGTCATCGTTGGTTCGACCTTGTACGTACTGGTAAAATACTCACTGTAATGAATACCTTAAATAGTCGTGATTCTGGTCGATTACCTATGAATGAAGTTACGGAAGAAAAAACAGTTTTACCAATTCCGCAACCTCAGATTGATAAAAATCCTTCGATGATACAAAATCTAGGCTATTAATTGAATTAAGAATTAAAAATTAAGAATAAAGAATATGAAAATCATAAATAAATATTTAGCAATAATCAGCCTACTTATCGGAGTATTTTCGTGTACAAACGAGGATATTGTGGTAACTTATCCGAGTTCAATACCACAGATTGATACCGCTAAAGTTACCGAAACCACCATTACTTATGGTGATTCTATACATTTAAAAATTGCTACTTCGGATAAAATAGCACCACTATCCACAATTCTTATTCGGGTTGTTGTGAATAACGATATTGTTGCATCTGAAACTGTTAGAACAAAAGGAAATCAATCGTCGTTCACAAGGGCTTATCATGTGCCCTTTGTTGCCAACCGCCCTGACAACGCAGCCGTTAAAGTGTATTTAACGCTGACAAATGTGAGCGGAATTGAAAAGGATTCCATTGTAAATTCAACTATTGCAAAACGTCCGATTATAACCAATTTCTACTTAGTCCCCGATTTTGGTCAGGGAGCTACAAGTAAGTTAACTTTGGTAAATGCCGACAGTTTAATATATACAGCAACAGGACTACTATTGAGTACCTCCTTCAGCTATAAAATTGCCACAAAAATTAATGCCTTCAAACGAATCGATTGGACAGGTTTAGTTTTTGGAAAAGTTGGCGATGGAATTGGGCTCATAAATCAAACTGGCGAATCGCTAAATGCATCCGATGGAACATTAGTAGGTATATCTATATTTACATTCGATGCCCTGCAGTTTAAGACGAAAGTAGGAGGAAAACTTTTAGAGCCAGTAACCACATTGGATGTTATAGCCGATTTGTCTGCAAACCCTGTAACACTTAACGACAATACTGGTTTCAGAGGTGGCGATGTGTATTTTGGCGAAAATGTAGAAGTTACATTCACAGGCATTACTGGGAACTTAGCCAATCAAATTTCGCCCGATTATTTTGAAGTAACCGGTGCAAACAAAGCTAAATTTTTAGGAAAAACAGGCTTGTACAAAGCATATTATCACACTACAGGTAATTTCTTATACATAGACCCACAGCCTGAAACATTATATCCAGAAGTATTGTGGGTTTGCGGCACAGGATACGGACGACCATCATCTCCTTATGGGTCAACAGCAAGTTGGAACTGGAATAGTCCAATGGATTATTATCCTGCGCGATTAGTCTCGCCCGGAGTTTATCAGGTAACTATGTATTGTAAAAACGAACCAAGTACCAACACAAATATTTATGGATCGCTCGATTTTAAATTTTTCCATAAACGAGGTTGGTGGGACGGACATGAAACATGGGTTGATGATTACACTGTTCAAGAACCTTTCCTTGGACCAACAGGCGTTGGAGGGAATATTAAAGTATTGTCGGCAACTGTTGTAGACGGTGTTTATAAATTTACTTTAAACACAAATTCTAAAACACTCACATACGAAAAGCTCAATTAGCAATTTTATTTCACAAAAAAAACGTCAGATAGTGCAAGATTTTATTCTTAGTACTATTTGATGTTTTTCAACTATATTTGCAGAACCTTTTATAATACAATTAAGAAAAATGACTAAATTAAAATTGAATGCTTTTTCTCTAACAATTTTGATTTTCACACTTCAGTCATGTAAAGCTGAAGTTGTAAATTCTCCAGTTGTGCCTCCAAAAACTGCCGATGTGCAAATGAATGTAACTACAGCCAATAAATCAATGTTGTTTTCAAGCATTCCGCTAAGTTTTAACACGAAGCCCAACATGGCAATCGAATCAACAATTTACATGAATCCGTCCGAAAAATTTCAGACAATAGATGGATTTGGGGCAGCAATAACCGGTTCAAGCTGTTATAATCTGCTGAAGATGACACAAGCAAACCGAACAAAACTATTAAAAGAAACTTTTGATCCCACCAATGGAATGGGTTATAGCTACATACGCATCTCCATTGGTTGCTCGGATTTTTCGATGGGCGAATACACCTGCTGCGACCAGCCCGGAATCGAAAACTTTGCTATTCACGAATTAGATAGACGTGATTTGTTTCCTATACTGAAAGAAATTCAGGCAATTAATCCCAGCATTAAAATTTTGGCATCTCCTTGGACTTCTCCTCGATGGATGAAAGTAAATAATCTGACGGAGTTAAAACCTTACAATTCGTGGACAAGTGGCCAGTTAAATCCTGCTTATTATCAGGATTATGCAACTTATTTTGTGGAATTTATTCAAGCTATGGCATCCGAGGGCTTTGTTATAAATGCTATTACTATTCAAAACGAACCTTTGAATCGCGGAAATTCGGCTTCACTTTATATGAGTTGGCAGGAACAAGCAGCCTTTGTGAAAAATGCGCTTGGGCCAAAGTTTGCAGCAGCTGGTATCCCAACAAAGATTTGGGCTTATGATCATAACTACAATTACGACAATATTGCCGATCAGGTTAGTTATCCGGTAAAAATGTATGCCGACCCTGAAGTGGCTAAATATCTTGACGGAGCAGCGTATCATGCTTATGGAGGTGACAAAAGTGAATTGTTGAATGTTCACAATGCTTTTCCTTCAAAAAATTTGTATTTCACCGAAATGTCAATCGGAAGTTGGAACTACAGTTTTGATGGCGATTTAATGTGGAGTATGCGCGAGATTGGGATTGGCACACTTAATAATTATGGAAAAGCCGTTATGGTTTGGAATTTTATGCTCGACGAAAAAGGAGCTCCAAATCGACCTGGGGGTTGCACAACTTGTTACGGAGCTGTAGATATTAATACAAAGGACTACGCAACACTCGACCGCAAATCACATTTTTATATGATTGGTCATTTATCCAAAGCCATATCGCCCAATGCAACTCGCATTAGCACAACCGGCTATAAGCCATACGGATTATATTTCACTGCTGTAGAAAATACAGATGGAACTTATGGTTTGGTGTTGCAAAACGATACACAAACGCCTATTAAAGTTACTATCGACGACAATACGCATTCATTCGTGTACAATATACCGGCGAAAAGTCTGGTTTCGGCACGTTGGAAAAAATGACCACAAAACAAAACAACTTTACAAAATAATAGATATAAGGTACGCTTTGTAAAATTTCAAAACTAAAACGATTTGATTTTTTTTGATTTGAAAGTGAACATGATTCAATTGAATTTGTTTTTATTAAAACTTTAAATCAACAAAAAATCATTTTATGAGTTACGAAACAGAAAAAACAATCTATTATCCATCGCAAGAAGTAGTAGATCAGGCCAATGTAAAAGAATACGAAGCTTTGTATCAGTATTCGATTGAAAACCGGGAAAAATTTTGGGCTGAACAGGCCGAGAAACTTTCATGGTTCAAGAAATGGGATAAAGTTCTTGATGATTCAAACCCTCCTTTCTACAAATGGTTTAGTGGCGCTAAAACAAATATTGTTTTTAATGCTATAGACCGACATCAACACACCGAAGTTCGCAACAAAATAGCACTCATTTGGGAAGGTGAGCCCGGAGAAGTTCGTACTTTTTCGTATCATGCACTGAACAGAGAAGTTAGTCAATTTGCCAATATGCTTAAAAGCATGGGCGTAAAAAAAGGCGATGTGGTAACCATTTATATGCCTCAATTACCTGAACAGATTTTTGCCATGCTCGCATGTGCTAAAATTGGTGCTGTACACAGTGTGGTTTATGGTGGATTTAGCCACGAAGCTTTAGCCGACAGGATCAACGATGCTAACAGCCGTGTTGTAATAACAGCCGATGGTGGATACAGACGCGGTAAAGTGGTTGAAATGAAATCGATAGTCAACAAAGCTATGGAACTTTCGCCAACCATGGAAATATGCATAACTGTAAAAAGAACAAACACCGACGTTTATATGGAAAACGGTCGCGACTATTGGTATCAAGATCTTGTGACATTACCCATTGCCTCTACCAAATGCGAAACCGAGGTAATGGATTCCAACGATATGTTATTTTTACTATACACCTCTGGCTCTACCGGCAGACCTAAAGCTATGATGCATACACATGGTGGATATAGTGTTTACACGGCAACTACCCACAAACTTGTATTCGACATAAAACCGGACGATAGGTATTGGTGTGCTGCCGATCCGGGTTGGATTACCGGACATAGTTACATTGTGTACGGACCATTAATGAATGGCGCAACTATAATCATGTACGAAGGTGCTCCAACTTACCCATATCCTGACAGATGGTGGAAAATGGTGGAAAAATATGGAGTTAATATTTTATATACTTCACCCACAGCTATTCGGGGCTTAATGCGCTTTGGTGATTCGTGGCCAAACCGAAACGATTTAAGTTCGTTGCGACTGCTTGGTTCTGTTGGCGAGCCAATTAATCCGGAAGCATGGAAATGGTATCACGAGGTAATAGGAAACAGCAGATGTCCGATTATGGATACTTGGTGGCAAACCGAAACTGGAGGATTTATGATAACGCCATTGCCTATAACGCCTTTAAAGCCAGGGTCGGGAACAAAACCATTCTTCGGAAACGAAATTTCGATTGTGGACGATGACGGAAATGATGTGAAAGCAAACGAAGAAGGTACGTTGGTTATAAAATCGCCTTGGCCGGGAATGACAGCAGGTATTTTTAAATCGCCTGAACGTTTTTTAGAAATCTATTGGGAAAAATATAAAAAACAAGGATGGTATTTAACTGGTGATTCAGCTAAAAAAGACGAAGATGGCTATTTTTGGATAATTGGTCGTACCGACGATGTAATTAAAGTAAGTGGTTACCGTCTTGGAAGTGCCGAGATTGAAAGTGTAATGATAAGCCATCCGGCAATAGCCGAATCAGCAGCCGTTGCCTTGCCACATCCTGTAAAGGGTAATTGTATTCATGTTTTTGCAATTCTCAGGATTGGATATGAAGCTAAGCCTGAACTGGAACAAGAGTTGGTAAACTATATGGTTACACACATGGGACCAATTGCAAAACCGGAGGCCATCACTTTTATAGATCAGCTCCCTAAAACCCGAAGTGGCAAAATAATGCGTCGTATACTTAAAGCTAGGGCATTGGGGTTGCCCGAAGGCGATTTAAGCACATTGGAGGAGTAATAAATTCAAGAAAACCCGAGTGATTTCAAATGTGGAATCACTCGGGTTTTTCTCATATAAATTGTTTATATTTGTCGGATAAAATTTTCTCCCAAAAAGTCGAAATAGAATATTATGAAAAAACAAATACCTGCTTGCTATTTTGATTGCAGTATTTTCAATACTTTCAGTCCGTTCTGAAACTAAAAATACAACTCTGTCTCTATTTGCAGCAGGCGCAGATGTAAGTTGGATAACGCAAATGGAAGCTTCGGGCAAAAAATTTTACACAGCCGATGGTATCCAAACCGAAGGAATGGCACTCCTTAAATCGATGGGAATGAATTCCATTCGATTACGAGTGTGGGTCAACCCAACAGATGGTTGGTGCAATGCTGCCGGTTTACTCGTTAAAGCTAAACGTGCTAATGATTTAGGTCTTCGCATAATGATTGATTTTCATTACAGCGACTAGTGGGCTGACCCGGGACAACAGAATAAACCGGCAATGGTATGCTCTGGGAAACCGGAAAAGCATCTGTTTCGATGGCAAATTATGCAGCGCTTAATAATGCAGGCTACGATGCTGTAAAAGAAGTTTTTCCCACTGCAAAAGTTATTGTTCATCTGCATAATGGGTACGATAATGCTATGTTTCGTTGGATTTTCGACGGTCTTAAAAACAATGGTGGAAAGTGGGATGTAATTGGCATGTCGCTCTACCCAAGTTGGTACAAAACAGCCAACGATTGGCAAAATGCAAACAAAGATTGCTTGGCAAACATGAACGATATGGTCACATTTTACGATAAAAGAAGTTATGATAGTAGAATGTGGCATGAGTTGGGATAATGCCGCTACAGCAAAACTATTCTTGACCGATTTAATAGCCAAAACAAAATTGGTGACAGGCGGAAAGGGCACCGGAGTTTTTTATTGGTAACCACAATGCTATCCTGGTGCTCGCATACAAGCAGGTTTGAAACAGCTGAAATACAGCTTAACAACTTAATGTATGCTAGGGTAAGCCGATAACCTAATGGAAATAATCGGGATTAGTTTTTTTAGGTAACGCCTGTAAGTTGTTTAGTTTGCACATACAGGTGTTATTTTTTTGCCCTACCCCACCAAAAAAGACTTGAAGTTTTATCAAAAAAGACTTGAAGTTTTCCCCAAAAAGACTTGACTTTTTCTGAAAAAGACCTGAAGTATTAGAAAACAACAAAATTATCTCTGAAATCAGAGAAATTTCCGATAAATAATCCCATTATTTATAAATATTAAACTCGCTTTTGTAGCTTTTGAAGCAAAAAATTTACGTATATTTGCGCTTTAAAATAACAAAAAAAATAAAAAATTATCCCGACAAGGAGGCATTTCTCCTTGCAATATGACAAAAAACGTACAGACGCGTTGCTTCGCGTCTCTTTCAAAAATATTAATTAAATAGCATTCTGCTATTGTTCGCGCACCAGAAACGTAGGAAATTTCTTTAATGCGAACACAGAAATGGAGTAATAAGCAAGATGCTCGCGCCTAATGGCGTGGGCTTTTGACTTATCATTTCTGTGTGGGTTTCCTACGACCTCTGGTGCGGATAAGACAAGACTCACGCTTTTTTTATGCAGTGACCTTACCTTAGCCTGACCAATGGCAGCCGCTCGGCAAGCCAAATGACCAACGACATCGATATAAAAGAAAACGAACTACGTGACCGATACCCCGAAGTATTGGAGATTCTTCTACGCGACCATACTACCCAACAAAATATCTTTTGGGCGACCGACAATTATAGCGAGTTAGGCAATGAATATGAATTTGGCTCACCTATTTTGCCAGAATTGATTACTGGTAAAAACGGTAATGTGATAATGCCACGTGTACAAAAAGACAAAGTATTACAGCAATCGCGCTCACGTGATATGGCTGAAGTATTTACACCATCGTGGATTTGTAATGCACAAAACAATTTGATTGATATTGCCTGGTTTGGATGCGAAAACGTATTCAATAGCGAAATTACAACCAAAGATGGTACACATTTGTGGATAGTTAATCCCGAAAAAATTACTTTTCCCGAGGGTAAAACATGGAAACACTATGTACACGAAAAGCGTATGGAAATTACCTGCGGTGAGGCACCTTATATTACAAGTCGATACGACACCACCACAGGAGAATTTATTCCCATCGAAAGCCGCATAGGATTACTCGACCGTAAACTTAGGGTCGCAAACGAGAATACTTTTACATCTACCGAATGGCTTGAAGCGGCACAAGATTCTTACCGAAATATTTATGCTTACGAGTGGCAAGGCGATAGTTTGCTCCTTGCCCGCGAAGCCATGCTTTACACCTTTATCGAAAATTACGAACAAAAATTTGGCAAACAACCCCTGTTGAAATCAATACAATACATTGCTTACCTCATTTCATGGAATGTGTGGCAAATGGATGGTCTCAAAGGGGTTATTCCAAACAGTTGTGGTGTGAAACAAAGCTCTCAATTAGACATTTTTGGAGGACAGGATTTAAAAAACTGCGAAGGATGCCAAAAAGATAAAATTGAAAAACACAATGGAACATATTGTCTGATAAAGGATTGGAGCAACAAAGATTTGCAGACAGGGAAAAAAGGTAGAAAAATACGATTTATTGACCTTATAAAAAAATAATATTATGAAATTTGAATTGCCGTTTAAACTAAAACTAATTTATGTGTTTCGGATTAACGATGCTGAACACAAAAACTGCCTTAAAATTGGAGAAGCTACCTCCGATAATGAAAATATCTGGGGACTCGAGCCAAACTGCAAAGCATTGAACGATGCCGCTAAGAAACGAATAAACCAATACACACAAACTGCAGGAATTCATTTCGAATTGCTATATACCGAAGTAGCTGTATTCTCCAAAAAGGGAAAAATTCATGCCTTTTCGG
>DYSC01000037.1:14785-17609 GCA_020726365.1 Porphyromonas sp. | reverse complement strand
ATCACCACATCATCCTCCTCTTCATCCCAAAATACAGGTTCGAAAAAGTCGTCGATATCGCGGCGGTCCTTTTTGGTTGGGCGACCTGTACCTCTGTCACGGTTATTTTGAGCGGCTATGCGTGTTAATTCCGCCATTTCGAGTTGGTCGGGTGTAGTTACATTTTCCATAAATTCGGGTACGAGCTTCGCATTCATGCGGTTTTCGGTCAATGCCACTACCTTAAGCGAGTACAAAACCGGATTTCGCTTAATGCCAATTACGTCACCCACTTTTACATTTCGCGAAGGTTTCACCTGTATGCCTGCAATCAGTACTTTACCTTTTTTGCAAGCCTCGGCGGCCAATGTGCGGGTTTTAAATATCCGCACCGCCCACAACCATTTATCTATCCGTACTTCTGCTTTCAACTTTATGAACTTTATAAACTTATAAACTCACTTCCCATTGTATTGCGTCATAGTGAGTTGCATGCCGGCTAAGCAAAAACTTTTGATAATTTCGGCACATTTTTCGGCACGTTCGGGTAATTTTGCAAGCTGGTCGGCCGGCCATTTCCCCAACACATATTCCACTTGTCGACCTTTGGCAAAATCGCTACCAACACCAAACCGCAACCGTGCGTAATCCGAATGTCCCAGTATTTCCTGAATATTTTTCAGTCCGTTGTGTCCGGCATCCGAACCTTTAGGCTTCAATCGCAGCGTACCGAAAGGCAACGCTATATCGTCCACAATAACTAACACATTTTCGGTGGGAATGTTTTCTTTTTGCATCCAATACCTTAGTGCATTTCCACTCAGGTTCATAAAAGTGGCTGGTTTGAGCAAAACGAGCGTGCGTCCTTTGAGCTTTACTTCGGCAGTAGCTCCGTAACGGTTATCGGCAAAAAAAACATTGGACGCCTCGGCGAAAGCGTCCAATATCGTAAATCCTATATTGTGGCGTGTATTATGGTATTCGTTACCAATATTACCCAATCCTACAATCAAGTATTTCATTTTTAAAATTATAAAATTATAAAATTTGAAGATTCACATCTTCAAATTTTAAATTATTAATTTCAGATATCTGTCAATTATTTTTTTGTTGCAGCAGCGGCAGCAGCACCACGAGCAGCTCTTGTCAATTTAACCTGACAAACAACAGCGTTTTTGGCATTCAATATTTCGAGATTTTCGACCGAAATTGCAGCAACCTGAATTGATTTACCCAAACCAAGTGCAGTAACATCGATAACAATATATTCAGGAATTTGTGTGTAAAGACCTTTTACTTTCAGTTTACGCATTTCGAGCGCTAATTTACCCCCTGCTTTCACACCTTCGGCCAATCCTTCGAGTTTTACAGGAATTTCAACTACAACAGGTTTTTTATCGTTAAGTTCCAAAAAGTCGATATGCAAAACTTTGTCGGTTACAGGGTGAAACTGCAAAGCTTTCATAATGGCTTTACATTTAGCTCCATCGATATCCAAATCAACAACAAATACTTCGGGCGAATAAACCAATTTGCGCAAATCGCTTACCGTAGTTGTGAAATGTACGTTAGCAGCACCACCATAAAGTACGCAAGGTACATTTTCAGATACGCGCTCCGCTTTCGTAGCTTTTTTTCCAAGGTCTGTACGTACAGCACCTTTTAATTCAAATGTTTTCATTTTAATAAAAATTGTTTGTGTTACTCAAAATTTAAGCGTTTCGATATTAAGTGATTAGTCGCTTAATTTCCCATCACACTTTCTTTTGCAAAAAAGTGGTGCAAAGATAATATTTTTTTCTGAGAAACACAAAAAAGGAATACCGACAAGCGATATTCCTTTTTTATGAATAGTAGAAACTGCTGAAAATTAGTTGATAGCAACTGACAAATCGGCACCAGCTTTAAATTTAGCAACTTTTTTAGCTTCGATTTTAATGGCTTGTTTTGTGGCGGGATTAATACCAGAGCGAGCCGAACGAGCTGCTACTGAAAAAGTACCGAAACCAACTAAACTAACTTTGTCGCCGGCAACTAATGCATCGGATACACTTTTAACAACTGCATCGAGTGCTTTTTTTGCATCAACTTTGCTTAAACCTGCTTCAGCAGCAATAGCATTGATTAATTCTGCTTTGTTCATAATTCTTTTTTTTTGAATAATTAGTGTTTAAAAACAATATACTTACAATTTGATTTTGCAAATGTAATGTTTTGATAATAAATGACAAACAAAAAAAGTACTTTTTTTGGATATTTTTTTCAAAAACTCAAAAAAATATGTTAGAAAACATAATTATGACTGTATTTATATTACTTTTGTATCATTATTTTATTCATAATGAAATAGTTTAAGGCTCTATCGCTCTATTTCAGAACATTAAAAAATTGGCATCATGTACAATAGGTCTTCGTTTTTCGACAGCATTCCGCCTGTAGTAAAAAATTTATTAGCAATTAACATAATTCTTTGGCTTGCAACCTTAGTTCTTCCTGGGTTTTTTCGCCGTTGGGGCATCGATGTCAACCTTACCGACATACTCGGCATGCATTATTGGGCTTCCGAAAAATTTAACCCTGCTCAATTGTTAACTTACATTTTTATGCATGGTGGTTTTAATCATGTTTTTTTCAATATGTTTGCCGTATATATGTTTGGTAGCGCACTCGAAAACCTGTGGGGACCACGTAAATTCCTGACTTACTACCTGATAACCGGCATTGGTGCCGGCATTGTGCAACAAATATTCTGGACTATCGACTTTCAAAGTCTTGTAAATGCTATGAACGTGGCAATTGAAGCCAATTCGGGTAGCTCTTTGGTGGCTTACGAAGGTGAATTGAT
>DYSC01000037.1:11934-14685 GCA_020726365.1 Porphyromonas sp. | reverse complement strand
GTTTCTGAATTTGCCCGTAACAGTTGGTGCCTCGGGTTCGGTATTCGGGTTGCTATTAGCTTTTGGGTGGCTTTTCCCCGAACAACGATTGATGCTTTTGTTTATCCCCTACCCTATAAAAGCACGAGTTTTTGTGGCTATTTACGGTGTTGTAGAACTTTTTCTGGGTGTTGCCAATTTTTCGGGCGACAACGTAGCACATTTCGCACATTTAGGAGGAATGCTTTTCGGCATAATTATGATATTGATGTGGAAAAAGAAAAATACGCTTTATAATTGATAATGCATAATTCGTAATTAAACAATGAATTTTATAGATTTAATTGAACAGAAATTTCGCAAAGGCGATGCGCTTATTCGCCTGATATTTATAAATGTGGCTGTGTTTGTTGTTTTGCAAACCATCAACATTTTGCTATTGCTTTTTAATCAGCATTTTTCGTGGGCAACCGATTTTTTAGCCGCACCGGCAAACTTCTTTTTTCTGCTTCAAAAACCATGGTCGGTACTCACATACATGTTTTTGCACGAGGGTTTGTTTCATATTTTGTTTAATATGTTTGCGCTTTATTGGTTCGGACAGCTTTTTTTGATGTATTTTTCGCAAAAACAATTGGTGGCGCTCTACATTATTGGCGGCATTATGGGCTATGTGTTTTTTGCGGGTGCATACAATCTGTTTCCTTATTTTCAAACTGCAATCGACAACAGTGTTATTCTCGGCGCATCTGGTTCCATAATGGCTATTATTCTGGCTGTGGCTACCAAGTTGCCAAACATGGAAATGCGCATGCTTTTTGTTGGGAATGTTAAATTAAAATATATAGCCGCATTTGTAGTGTTAACAAGCTTTTTTGGAATTACATCGAATAATGCAGGAGGCGAAATTGCCCATCTGGGTGGAGCTTTGACAGGTTATTTTTTTATTGTATCTTTGCGGCAAGGAAAGGATATTACAGCTTGGCTCAACAAAGGCATCGATCGGATTTACGACCTGCTTAAACCCCGCAAACTAAAGGTTAAGAAGAATGAGAACTACGCAGGACACAAAATGTCGGACGTTGAATACAACCAAAATAAAGCCAATAGAATGAAAGAAATTGACCGTATTCTGGATAAAATAAAAGTATCGGGCTATGATAGTCTTTCGGCAGATGAAAAAAAGCGGTTATTTGAGAGTAAAAATTAGAAGTTAGAAATTAGAAACTTGGAATGTTCGGTCGGATTTTAGTAAAAGGAACCATGTTGCTGGCAAATATAGCTGTTGCTGTTTTGCTTATCATCACCATGCTGGCTTCCCGAATCAGTCCCGAAAAATTTGTTTTACCAGCTCTCACCACACTTATTTTTCCACTTACCATAGCTTTGAATGTGTTTTTTGTAGTATTTTGGCTTTTTGCTAAAAAATGGCATTTTTTAATCTCACTCGTATTGTTGCTATTGTCATCGGAGCAAATAAGCACCATTATTCCACTTCATTTTGGTAAAACGAATTCGGAAATACCCACCAAATCTATTAAAATAATGAGCTACAATACCATGTTATTTGCTCATTTACAAAAACATACATCTGCCGAACCAAACAAAATTATTAAACACATACTCGAAACGGATGCCGACATTGTTTGTTTGCAGGAATTTGCCGTTAGTCCCAAAAAGAAAAGCGACTACCTAACACAAAGCGACATTTACCGAATATTCAAAAAATATCCCTATAAACACATTGAGTTCCGGCAGGAAGAAAACTGGAAACGTTCAGGGATTGCCACTTTTTCGAAATACCCGATAATAAATACGGTCAATTTTTCGAACAAAGCTGATTACGGCGTATCTATTTACAGCGACATTGTTGTTGGTAACGACACAGTCCGGCTATTTAACAATCACCTGGAATCGAATAGATTAACCGAACGCGATCGCCATTTACCAATAGAATTAAAGGATGATTTTAACTCAGATAAACTCACTGGAACAACCAAACAGCTTTCGCGCAAACTGTTTATTGCCTACAAGCGCAGAGCCAAGCAGTCCGACCAAATAGCTGCCAAAATTGAGCAATCGCCATATAAAGTATTGGTGTGTGGCGATTTTAACGATGTGCCTGGCTCCTATACTTATACAAAAATAAAGGGCAATTTAACAGATGCCTTTTCAAACTCCGGACTCGGACTTGGTCTCACGCTGAACCTCTCAATTTACCGTTTCCGAATCGATTATTTACTCTACGACGCACGCTATTTTAGTTCGGACGAACTTGTTATTGACAACGTAAAATACTCCGATCATTATCCAATTCATACACGAATAAGTTTTAAACAAAAATCATAAAAAAAATCAAACAATTATGAGCAATCCAACTAATTTGAAGTACACAAAAGACCACGAGTGGATACGTTTAGAAGGCGATGTAGCCTACATTGGCATTACCGATTACGCAGAAAGCGAATTGGGCGAAATAATCTTTGTTGAAGTAGAAACAATTGGCGAAACCCTTAACGAAGGTGAAGTTTTTGGAACCGTTGAAGCAGTAAAAACAGTTTCCGAAATGTTTATGCCCGTTGGTGGCGAAGTGCTTGAATACAACGAAGAGCTTACCGAAAAACCTGAATTAGTGAACGAAGACCCTTATGGCAAAGGTTGGATAATCAAAATTGCATTAAGTGATGCTTCGCAAATCGACGAACTTTTATCAGCCGATGATTACCAAAAACTAATCGGCTAAAAATTTTCTCAATTTTACATTTTACATTT
>DYSC01000037.1:0-11834 GCA_020726365.1 Porphyromonas sp. | reverse complement strand
ATGATTACCAAAAACTAATCGGCTAAAAATTTTCTCAATTTTACATTTTACATTTTACATTTTAATATGACTCCAAAAGTAAGTATTATCATGGGCAGTACGTCTGACCTTCCGGTAATGGAAAAAACGGCTGCACTGTTAAATGAATTCGAAATTCCATTCGAAATAAATGCACTTTCGGCACACCGCACACCCGCCGAAGTAGAGAAATTTGCCAAAAACGCGCGCGCAAATGGCATTGAAGTAATTATAGCGGCAGCTGGAATGGCTGCACATCTACCGGGCGTTATTGCCTCTATGACTACCATACCAATTATTGGCGTTCCAATTAATGCGAGCCTCGATGGTATGGATTCGTTGTTGGCAATTGTACAGATGCCTCCAGGCATTCCGGTGGCAACTGTTGGAATCAACGGCGCTCTCAATGCAGGCATTTTAGCAGTACAAATGCTGGCCGTAGGCAATCCCGAACTTCAGTTAAAATTAGCCAACTACAAAGAAAACCTCAAGAAAAAGATTGTAGAAGCTAACGAAGAATTAGCAAAAGTAAAATACACCTTTAAAACAAATTAAACTTGCTTTTTCGTTGGGCAATCAGGGATAATTTTATACCTTTGCGCCCTAAAAAACGCAAATTTACTTTCAATTTGATTATTCAACATATAAATATATTACAAAATGCAAACTATTGACAAATTTAATTTCGCCGGACAAAAAGCATTTGTTCGTGTCGACTTTAACGTTCCGTTGAACGAAAATTCTGAAATTACCGACGACACCCGCATACGTGCCGCCATGCCAACGCTCAAAAAAATACTTGCTGATGGTGGCAGTGTGATTATTGCTTCGCACATGGGTCGTCCAAAGAAAAATCCAGATTTGAAGTATTCGTTGAAATCAATTATTGCTCGTGTAAGCGAACTGTTAGGTACCGAAGTTAAATTTGCACCCGATTGTGCAGGCGACGAAGCTACAAAACTTACTGCAGAACTGAAAGCCGGTGAAGTGTTATTGCTCGAAAACCTTCGTTTTTATGCTGAAGAAGAAGGCAAACCACGTGGCGAATTTGCAAACGACGACGAAAAAGCTGCTGCTAAAAAAGAAGTGAAAGAAAGTCAGAAAGCATTTACCGCAAAATTGGCTTCGTATGCAACCTGCTACGTAAACGACGCATTCGGAACTGCACACCGTGCACATGCTTCCACTGCTCTGATTGCCAAATACTTCGACGAAAACAGCAAAATGTTTGGCTACCTGATGGAAAAAGAAGTTATTGCTGTGCAAAAAGTAATGACCGATACTGCTCGTCCGTTTACAGCTATTATGGGAGGTTCGAAAGTTTCGTCGAAAATCGAAATCATCGAAAACTTACTCCAAAAAGTGGACAACCTGATTATTGCAGGTGGTATGACTTATACATTCACAAAAGCATTGGGTGGTAAAATCGGAAATTCAATATGCGAAGACGATAAACTTGACTTAGCATTGGAGTTACTCGAAAAAGCAAAGAAAAATGGTGTAAACATAGTGCTTGCTGATGATGCAAAAATTGCTGATACCTTTAGCAACGAAGCAAAAACACAATTTGTAAATGTAAACGAAATACCTGATGGCTGGCAAGGTTTGGATATTGGTCCATTGACCGAAAAGAAATTTGCCGAAGTTATCAAAAACTCTAAAACCATACTTTGGAATGGACCAACAGGCGTTTTCGAATTCGATAACTTCACCAGTGGTTCACGTGCTGTAGGTGATGCAATTGTTAAAGCTACTAAATTAGGCGCATTCTCGCTTGTAGGCGGTGGCGACTCAGTGGCTTGCGTAAATAAATTTGGCATTGCCGACAAAGTATCGTACGTTTCAACCGGTGGTGGTGCTTTGCTCGAAGCTATCGAAGGTTGCGTACTTCCGGGTATTGAAGCTATCAGAGGATTTTAATCGACAAATTAAAACATAAAAACCTGAATTCGGCTATTAGTCGCTTTCAGGTTTTTTTTACTTTATTTTAAAAAAAATAATCCATATTTATCAACCTGTGAAACAACCTGATAGCCGTTTAAATTATCAGTTTTTGTACCATGTACTCCCCGACCCTGTTATAGTGATTGACATGGCAGGCACCGTCGTCGATTTAAATTTGTCGGCAAAGGATACGTTTTCCGAAATTATGATAGGTGGAAAAATAGATAATTTATTTATCGACGGGAAGAAAATCAAAGCTAATATTCTTGAACTGTTTCAATACCACAAAGTTATTACCGACAAAATCATTGTAAAAACCAAAAATTCTACCGTCCAAACCTACGAATACAAAATAACAATTCTTTCCGAAAGCAACGATTTATTCCTTATTGTACTCAATCTGTTGACTACTAAAAACGAACTTTTAAAGCTTGAAATTGAACAAACTTTCAATACCGAGCTACATGCTTTAATGCCGTATTTAAATAAATCGGGAAAAGAATTAGTTGCAAAAAGAATTGAAGCCAAAAAGCTAAACGCCATTTTTGAGTTTGAAAATGAACTCACAAGCACTTCTGAACTTTCTGATAAAACACTGAAGGACAGTATTCAAAATGCATTTCCGCAATTTTCGGACAACGAACTAAGCATCGCTTATTATCTGGCAATTGGAGCCGGAACCATGCAAATTGCAACCATCATCAACAAAAACACAAATGCAATACGGGTAATGATGCATCGCATGCTTGCTAAAACAAATTTCAAAAACAAAACTGATTTTATAAATTTCATAAACGCTGTAAAGTAAAAACACACATACAATGAAACTTAAAGCATTCCTCTTTGTACTTTCGACATTTCAACTTGCGACATTTCAACTTGCGATTTCTGCTCAAAAGTCAACTCTTTTCTCGACAGAAAACAGTAAAAAATGAGAAATAATACTCTCAAACAAAAGCAAAAACCCAAATGAAGTATTTAGTTTTGACAATGGAATTTTAAAAATAGGAACTGCTACTACCGGTTATATTAGCACTAAAATGGAGTACAAAAGCTATACGCTCAAAGTAGATTGGCGCTGGACAAAAAAAGCCGGAAATAGTGGTGTTTTATTGCATATTCAAAAGAACGACACCGTTTGACCGGTATGCTTTCAGGTACAGCAAAAACGGCACACTAACGGTATTTATAAACGATTTGCTACAAAACACAATAACGGACATGACAAAAAGCAAAGGCTTTATAGGCTTTCAGTCCGAAGGTTGCGAAATGGAATTTAAGAACCTAATAATTAAATAGTTGAGTTATTCTCAACTTCAACAGTTTCCACATCATCGGCAGGTGTTAGCTCCTTTTCTCCTTTGCGGTAATAAAAGATCAAACCAAAATCCTGACATTTCGCAAGTCGGGCATACGGTTTTTCATTTTTAAACTTTACCTCTACCTGATTCCATATTTCCAGGATAATAGCATCGCCTTTTTCACGAAGTTTTACGAGATCTTCCCACGTACGGTTTGTGGAAGATTGGTGCATCTTTTGGGTTGATTTGTATTCCTTAAAAACCTCAAAATGTACCTGAACTTTGGCTATAGCAGGATTGTAAATGGGCAAGCCACCATTGCGAACACGCTCATTTTCACCATCAATAATGGCTTTTCCCCATTGCAAAAGTGAAGCCTCGTTCGTTAAATCGGGAACTGTATGATTATTAGGATCGAGATGGTAAAAAATCTTATGGTCTTTTTTAATATCGCCGCGAATTACCGACAGATTCAACACCTGAATAAAGTGTGAAATATAAAGGCGGGCATTATGTACAATCTGCTGATAGCGTTTATTGGCCGACACCTGACTGTCCAATGCAAACTGATATTGCACCAATTGTTTTTCGAAAACATTCAGATAGTTACGCGCCTCCACAATAGTTTTGTAGTTGATAAACTGCGTACTATAGTTCTGCTTTTCGCTAAACTGAACGGCTGTTCGTAGCGCTCGTAAACGAGCTTGGTCGGTATTGGGTAATCGGCGATAAGGCATAAATAATTAATAATTTAGAATTAATAATTAAAAATTAATTACATGCCTACAAAGATAACAAAAATTAATCGATACGGGACAATAACTTTTCGGCTAAATTTCTCAATTCGTGCTTTTTAGCTGTTTCAACCTTCAATTTATCTAAATTTGCGACTGCCTTATCGAAATAAAACATCATCTTATCTTCGCATATATTTTTAACTTTCAGTTTGTTATACATTTCGGTAACCCGTTTTATTTTTTCTTCAGGTTGTTGATAACTTTTTTTCAAACAATTGCTTAAATCTTCAAAATCAGCACCTTTTGCCAACTGTAACGCATGAATTAGCAGGTAAGTTTTCTTGTTACACAGAATATCGCCACCAATTTTTTTACCAAAAGTAACTTCGTCACCATACACATCGAGCAAATCGTCTTTTAGTTGAAAAGCTAAACCCATATTTAATCCAAATTCGTACAATTCATTTGCATCAACTATATTAGCTCCACCTATCAGAGCACCTGTTTTGAGTGAGCATGCCAGCAAAACAGCCGTTTTAAGTCGAATCATTTCGAGATAATCATCTGGCTTAACTTCATCAATAGCCTCGAAATCAACATCCAATTGTTGCCCTTCACAAATTTCGCGTGCGGTGGCAGAAAATAAATCAAGAACCGGCTTTAAGTACTCTAAAGGGGTTTGAGCTATCAGCTGATAGGCAGCAATTTGCATTACATCTCCCGAAAGTATAGCAGTATTATCGTCCCAACGCTTATGAACGGTTGGACGACCACGACGAATATCAGCACGATCCATAATATCGTCGTGTAGCAACGTAAAATTGTGAAAAACTTCGATACCTAAAGCTGGTGCAATAGCAGGTTCGAGATTTTCGGAATACAGATTACATGCCATTAAAGTAAGCGCAGGTCGCAATCGTTTTCCACCCATTGACAAAGTGTATGCTATGGGTTCGTACAAACCCTGTGGCTGCATAGACCAATTGAGCTTTGCTATTTCTGCCGATACAATTTCGGTTATTTCGTTAAATGATTTCATAATGATTACCTGCCACCTAACTCCCTAAAGGGGGAATATTCAGGGTTTGAAGTTTGTTTACTATATTTATAATTGCTCAGTTAAAGTACTCAAAATTAATATTTAACAAGTGGACATTTGGTATGTTTTGTTTAATCAAAAGGTTCCTAACCCATAAACTAATCCTACTGAGGCATAAATTAAATTTCCTGCTGCAAGTGAATTATTGAATTTTGGTAAGGAAGTATAACCTAAATCAAATTTTAAGCTCCAATAGCTTTTGAGTACGTCAAACTGATTAATATATGGATTATAACTTTTTAGCTGAATATCACCAAGTTTGTATTCGAAGTGAACGCCTACACTCGGCATAAAACCATCATAAAAATCATATTCGGAATGATTTATATCGTATTCGGAATATAGGTCGCTATTTAGGAAACTGCCTGCCAATAATGCAGCATAAGGTGCTATAAGGAGATTCTTATTTCTAACAATACAATATCCGGTCTTTAAACCCATATCCATTCGAGTGAAAATATCTCCATCATTAAAGTTATGTGTATCCCCATTTGTTTGGTTAAGCGCAATTGGCTTAATTAGTTTCATATCAGACCCTTCAATATATAAAGATACGTACACTTTCGAAACACAAAAATCCATTCCAAGCGACAAAGAAATTGGATTATGAAAATAGTTAGCATAGTTTCCTGTTAATACGTCATATTTTGAACCGAATGAGTATGAAATCGATGCTTTGAAAGTGGGTGCAGGTAAATATCCTTTTACAAAATTAGTATATTTCGATTGTGGGTATTTTTTCTTAAAATCACGTATTAACCTATCGTAAACATCATTTTTCGCACCATTTTCTATAAAATAGAATAATATATTAAGAACATCAATGTCATCATCCTTTAAGTTTTCTGTATTTTTTATATATTCAACAGTTGATTTGTTTTTTCTTAATTCAGAATAAAGCACATCTTCAATAGGCTCCATATTTCGATAACATAACTGCACGCCGTTTTCGTTGTTGTTTTGCATCAATGAAAGTAAAGAACTTGCATCTTTAAAAACCACATTTAACAACAATTGCTCTTTGAACGAAAATGACCAACAATTGCGTTCCTCGCCTTTCATCATTAAATAATGAAAAACCTCCTGCGATTTTTGCAAATCGCCACTTTGAATGGTTTTAGCTAAAAACTTACGTCCGTTATTAATCAAAATTTCGGTACTATCAACGTAATTTTTAATCTCGTTTTCGATTTGAGCTTTTGCTGTAATATTTAGAAAAACAAAAAATAATAGAGTAAAAAAATATCTTTTTTTCATAATAGTCAATTAATTCAGTTTTTAAAATTCATTTTCAATAATCTCTGTCATAACATCTTTAATATCAATACCAGCCGCAGCAACTTGTTGTGGAATAAAGCTGGTAGCCGTCATGCCGGGTGTGGCATTCACTTCAAGCAAATTAATAACATCGCCTTCGGAAATAATATAATCGATACGAACAATGCCTTTGCAACCCAAAATATCGTAAATTGCCGATGTGAGTTGTTGTACTCTATTGGTAAGTTCGGGACTGATACGCGCCGGTGTAATTTCCTGTACTTGCCCTTTGTATTTGGCATCGTAATCGAAAAATTCGTTTTCGCTAATCACTTCGGTAACAGGGAATATTTGCGATTTTGTTTTTGTTTTGTAAATACCGCAGGTAATTTCGGTTCCGGCTATAAATGTTTCAATCATCACTTCGTCGCCTTCGGAAAAAGCAAGTTCGATTGCCGGCTGCACTTGCTCTATACTTTTTACTTTGCTAACGCCAAAGCTACTTCCGCCTACATTCGGTTTTACAAAACAAGGAAAGCCTATTTTATTAGCAACCTCTTCGCTGCTCACCAATTGACCTTTGCGAAGCACCAAGGACTCCGAAACTTTAACTCCAAAGCCTTTCAGGTATTGATTACAAGTGAATTTGTTAAAAGTAACAGCTGCTGCCAATACACCGCAAGATGAATACGGAAGTCCTATTAATTCGAAATAACCCTGCAAAATACCATTTTCGCCTGGCGTACCGTGTATGGTGATATAGGCAAAATCGAACGTGATTTTTGTGCCTTCGCGCTCGAAACTGAAATCGTTTTTATCAATCGCAATTTTCTCCGTTTCCGACCATTCTACCTGCCACACCTTGCCCACAATGGTTACAATATTGATGTTGTATCGCTCCTTATCCATAAACGAATACAAACCCGCAGCACTTTTGAGCGAAACTACTACTTCCGACGAATCGCCACCGGCAACAATGGCTATATTTTTTTTTGACTGAGGCATAATGCAATTAAGAATTAAGAATTAAGAATTATGAATTATGAATTAGAAAAATCAGGGGTTCAAAGTTACAAAATTAACTTGATATTTTTAAAAAGCATAGCCAAAATTGAGCGATAATGGAATTTTTACGGCTTCGTTATCTATACTGGTATTTCCGTTGGAATAATGACCAATGCGTATTTCGGCATTTAAGTTGCGGCTTTCGCCAAAAAACATACCTGTTCCCATATTATCCTGAAATGTAAAATGTGTACCAAGTTTTTTACCATCGAGTTCTGTTTTCGAAATGTAGGATGGACCAGCTACCGAATAATAAAAATATGCATCAAACTTTTTAGCGTGCCAAAAACTGAGACGAAAAACTGGAAAAATAGAGAATGTGAAAAACTGTTCGTTATTCACATTCGTTTGCCAACTCGAAGCATTTACACCCCAATCGAGCGAAAAAACTTTAGACCCGTGAAACACATTGCGCTGATAAGTAATATGTACGCCGCTTTTTACTTCAGCATCGCCGCCCCAAAATATTGGGATTTTTCCAGAAACTGCATTGTTTACACCATACCCAAGTACATTACTGGTATATCCAAGCTGTATCCACTGTTTGGGATGTTTGTAATCCAGTTCTGCTGCTTTTTTAAGTCGCTCGGAAGTAAAAGGACGGAAATTATATACAAAACCTGTCCCTACAAAAGTAGTGTAAGGTTGTTTATTCTTTTTGCTTTCGGGCGAATAGTTGGTGCATAATTGCAACGCCCAGCGGTTGCTTAAATGATATTTTGCGCCTGCACCAAACAAAAAAGTTCCATAGTTCACACTACGAACTACGGGAGCATTGTGGTTATTGGAATCGTTAAAGCCTTTGCGGGTAATGGTTCCCAAACCAATTTCACCATAGATTGAGAAATTATTGCTCAATGGCAATGTTGATTTCAGTGTAAGTCCACCCACATTCATACGAACACCTCTCCAATCGGTAACATTGATGTTAGCATCTTCATTTAAGACCTGTCCATATTTTACCCAAATAACAGGACGCATATAGGTGATTTGTGCCGACAGGTATTTGTTGAACTCGTAACCAAAAAGCACCAAACGAACAGCAGTAGGTGGTACAGTTACCGCATCGAGTAATTTATAACCGGATTCTAAATGTTGTTGCCCAAAAGGATGATTAATAGCACCTATGTTTACTTCGAAATACGATTTTTGCAACAAGGGCGGTATTTGTGAGCGTTCGTCTTGCGCTTGCAAACTTATATTCAACAAAACAAGAGCAAGAAACAGAACTTTCGGTGTGATAAAACGCATAAAATAAATTTTAAAAAATGTGTTTTGATTATAGCTTACAAAATTAGTCAAAAAAAGTGTAAAAAAGCCCCCTGCTTTGGGAGCAGGGGGCTAAAATATGAAAAAATCACATTTACAATCTATCGAACAATCAATCGGGCAGTAGAACAACCCGCAACAGTAGCAATTTTAACAAAATAAATACCTGATGCTTGATTTACTGCAAGCGGAAAACGATTTTTTCCGGCTTGAAATAAAACGTTTTCTTTGCGTAACACTCTTCCAGTTAAGTCGCTAATCGAAATTGTAGCTTCGCCATCGTTCGGCATTTCGAATTCCAAATTTGTAAAACCGACAGCAGGATTTGGCACTAAACTTAATTTAATGTTTGTAGCATTCGACACATTTTTAATATCTGATGTAATGCCTTGGATAACTGTTTGATCTCCTTCATTTAATGTAAAATCAGCATTCGAGACAGTTTGTCCAGCTGTAAGTGATGTAGTAAATACGCTTTGCAACTCAAAACCAGTACGCTCGATACCAACGCTATAATTACCAGACGGAAGATTGGTGAAACTGTAATTTCCATTGGAATCGGGGCATGTTGTGGCTATAATATCTCCTGTGCTATTGAACAAAACAACTCGAGTATCGCAATCCACATTAGAATCTGCTTTAACTTTGAGTAAAGGACAGCTATTGGGGTTTGTTAAAATTTGAACTTTCCCAGAAATAACAGCAGTACCATTAAATTCAAAAGTAGACTTGCTGGCAATTAGGAAATCTATCATTGTGTCTGTTTGGCAAGTAAAGTGTAGCGGTGTAACTTGAGTCCATTTGGTACTGCCATCGTGATAGGTATCCATCCACGGATTTTCACCTACAAAACTATAATTTACAAAGTGCATTTTAAAAATATAATCGCCGGCAGGTAAAGAATCGAATTGTACAAAATCGAGCATATCCATTTCGCGATAAGGTTCAAATTTGTCAACAGAATTTTTTCGATACAATTGCCCTTTAACATCTCCTGAACCATAGCTTCCACCCTGTAAATTATATATATGAGCTTTTGCACCTTTATAAATCACTCGTGTGGAATCTGTACTAAAACATCCTCCTGCACCATTATTTACCAACGCATGATAAATGCCGCTTTGTGTAACTTTTATCGAAGGAGTTGTCTGTCCGTCAGGACTCCAGAAATAGGAATTTTCGGTATTTGTACCAGCGATTAATGTTACTGTATCACCTACACAGGCAAAAATGGTGTCAGGCATCGATAAGGTAATAACAGGTTTGACCGTAACCTGAACATTGTCAGAGGCTTGGCCTAAAGTATTTTTTACGGTAACGGAGTAAGTATCGGAAGTTTTAGCCCATATTTTTTGGGTTTTCGCTCCTGTACTCCAATCATATACAGCACCCAACGTTAATCCGGCATCCAATTGAATAGAATCGCCATCGCACACAATGCGTGCGTTGCCGAGCTCAACAGTAGGCGGAAATTTATCAATAATTTCAAGTTTAAACGAAATTACACGTCCTTCAAATCCACCGAATACAATAGAATCAATTTTCGAAGCATTTTCGTTTTCGTAATGCAAATAACCTGTTTGGTCGCCGGTATATCCCGAGAATATTTTTTCGCTCACCAGATTTGCTCCACTATACGACCTTTGAAAGAAAGCACTGTTATTATCATAGACGTGGCTGATTACATCCGTAATATTATGAGAGATACCTGTTAGATTCACTACTAATCTTGCACCATTGTTTGTACTCCACAAACCGTTGTTAGGGAAATCAGGAGTTGAATGGTTATTTATTACAAATTCGTTCATGTAATATTTCATAGGCAGCCCCGACATTGTCCACGAAAAATAGCCATTGCAATAATTATCACCATATACAGTAGTATCACGCGAAAGTGTTGTCCATTGCAAATCGTCCTTATGGGCACAATCAGAAAAATATGGGTTAACAATAATTCCGCTATAATCAGGGAAACAACATTCGATGATACTTTTGTTAGCATTAGTAGCAAATGCGAACTCCAAAGCATCTGCTGGCCAGCTGTTTCCATCGTAATCTTTCACATAATCTTTTGGAATTGTGAGCGAATAAGATGCGCTATTTTCTAAATTAGGATAAAGTAGGAAATTTACTATAGAGTCATTTACGACTTGAACATCCGCGGTATTATATGTTTTAATAATCTGATTTGTAGAACTATTTTTTAAAATAAGACTCTTACTTACAATTACGGGTTCATTGAATTTAAGTACACCAATGCCTTGAGAAGAAGTGTTCAATTTGTTATTGCTTGGATAAGAATACAACAAAGAAGGGGCAATAACATCAGGGGCTAAAGCTGTGAAATTTTCAACTGCATCGTTGTTGGAAGAACCACTGAAGGTGTCATAATTGGATGTGTTCGATAACCAATATCTAATTTTAGAAGCCGTTCCGGTGAAACCTTCATATTTATTGTATCTAAAATCGCGGGCTAATTGTGGATTTTGCCCCGGTTTCATCACCGAATCGATTTGAATAACCGTATAATTATCTTTCGACAATCCGGGAGGAATGTCGCATACTTTTGCATTTGAATTGGTTGGGTTTGTCGAAAAATTGTCTTTGCGCATCCAGCCCATAGCAAAAAGGAAGGTTTTGTTTGTACCATCGGATTGATAAATTATCAGATTTTCGCCATACAAATAACCATCTTTGTAAGACCTCAAACTCAGCGAACTGCTGCCAGCTATGGCTGTAAATTGAGAATTTACATTCGACGGATTGCGATACTGTATCACTGTGCCTGCCGTAATAGCCTGAGCAGCAGTAAATTTGTAAATGCCATCGTGCGTAGTCGTTTGGTCAAAATTGGTTAAATTGTTGCTGTAAGCATAATCGGAAAACCAGATTTCTGTACCTGCATCAATATCCACATAGCATACAAAATCCAATGAATTAAAAGTATAATTCACTTGCACAATTGCCACATCGCCGGGCTGTAAAACGGTTGCTTTTGCTATATGCGTAAATGCAAATAGCAATAGAAAAGTAATAATCTTTTTCATTTTGATATTTTTTTTGGGGATTAATATAAAATAATTTTTAAACACTTTTATAATTTAAGTTCTTTAATTTCAGTTTGTTTTAACAACTCTAAAAATT
>DYSC01000159.1 GCA_020726365.1 Porphyromonas sp. | reverse complement strand
TTTTATCAGGTCGAGCATAAGGTGGTCGAAGCCGTAAAACTGATTCTCAGGAATAAAATCAAGTATCTGTTTGCTGGCCATATATACGCCCATACTTACATTGTAGGTAGTGGTTGGTTTTTCGATAAAGTTTACTAATTTATTATCAATACCAGTTTCCAATACGCCATAATCCACTTTTTGCTCGCGGGTGTAGGCCGAAACGGTAAAAATATTTCCTTCGTTTACATGCGCATCGTAAAAACGGCCAAAATCCAAATCTGTGAGTACATCACCATTCATTATCAGAAAATTATCGGGTAAGTCGGTAATAAGTTTCAGCGGTCCCATTGTGCTAAGTGGTTTATCTTCGAGCGAATAATCGATGCTGATGCCCCATTTGCTACCATCGCCACAAAAAGCGCGAATAATATCGGCCATGTGGTTTATGGTTATGGTTACCCGTTCGAAACCACTCTGCGCTAATTTGCGGATAATAATTTCGATAATAGGCATTTCGCCTATTGGCACCAACGGTTTTGGTAAACTTATGGTGTATGGTTTCAGGCGGGTTCCTTTTCCTCCGGCAAGTATTACAGCGCGTTTACACATTGTATATGTTTGTTTTAAAGTACGATAGATTGTTTTTTATCCATTCAATAGTTTCAATCAATCCACTTTCGAGTGTGTAATTCGGTTTCCATTGCGTGTTGGCAAGAATTTTTGAGTTGTTGCAAAAAAGTCGTTCTACTTCGCTTTTGTCGGGGCGAATACGCTGCTCGTCGGAACGAATTTCTACTTCGGTGCCAATCTGTTTGGCAATCAATTTTACCAAGTCGCCAATCGTAATTTCCTCGCTCATACCAATATTAGTAATTTCACCAAAAAGCCCATCTGCCAATGCAATTTGCAAAAATCCGTTGGCAGTATCTTTTACAAAAGTCAAATCGCGGGTAGGAGTGAGGTTGCCCAGATTTAGTTCTGTTTTACCACTTAGAATTTGTGAAATTACAGTTGGGATAATGGCGCGTGCCGACTGGCGTGGACCATACGTATTAAACGGACGAACAATTTTTATCGGCAAATCGAATGATTTATAATAACTTATAGCCAATTGGTCGGCACCGATTTTGGTAGCTGAGTATGGTGATTGTCCTACCATGGGATGATTTTCGTCAATCGGAACGTATTGAGCCGTGCCGTATGTTTCGCTGGTGGATGTTACCATGATTTTTTCGACACCAAGTTGACGTGCGGATTGCAAAATGTTGTAAGTGCCGTCGATATTCGTTTTGATATAAGCCTGTGGAGATACATACGAGTACGGAATTCCGATAAGTGCTGCCAAATGAAAAACGCTATCGCAGCCTTGCATGGCAGCAAAAACCGAATCCATATCGCGAATGTCGCCTGTGATTACTTCTACATTGTTTTTTACACTTGAACTATCGAGCCAGCCCCATTTATTCGACGAATTATAATGTACAAATGCTTTCACTTCATAACCTTCGTTAACTAAAAGTTCGGTAAGATGTGAGCCTATAAAACCTCCGGCTCCGGTTACTAATATTTTTTTCATAAACTATTTACTAAATCTTTTATTCCTTCTTCCAATGAAACTGTTGGCTCCCAGCCAATTTCTTTTTTTATTTTCGAAATATCGGCAATGGTATCCATTACTTCGTTTGGGCGAATTTCATTCAAACAGGTGTATTCCGGTTTTTTTTCAAAATAATGACAAACCATATCTATTACTTCTTTTACTGAATAACTTTTACCCGAGCCTAAATTATATATTTGAATCTCCGACGACTTTGCGGGCTTATTAACAACCGCTGTAACTGCTTCAACAATATCCAAAACGTGAATATAATCACGTTTTGGTCGGTCGTCTTTAATAGTTATTTTTCCAGTTTTTGCCTGATTGATAATTGTTGGAATCAAAAAATCAGGATTTTGCCCCTTGCCGTAAATATTGAAAGGGCGAAAAATGGTTACAGGAACTTTAAAATCACGGTTATAACCTTCGCACAAACTTTCGGCAATCAGTTTGGTTTGCGAGTAGGGATTGTATGCTTTTAACGGATGATTTTCGTCGATTGGTTGATAATCGGGCGAACCATACATATACGAGCTGAAATAAATAAGCCGTGCATTGTTCAACCGGCAAAGTTCCAACATATTAAGCGTGGTAATGTAATTTGTTTCGTAAAACAGTTTCGGGTCGGCAAACGATGCGGGAACGAACGAAAGATTTGCTAAATGTATGGAAATGTCAATATTTTTTATTTCCGAAATTTCATCCCAATTTTTGATATTCACACCATTATTCAAATCGCAAAGCACCAACTCATGCCCTTCTTTTTTTAGTTTTTGAGTAAGGTAAGTACCTATAAATCCTTTATTTCCGGTAATTAATATACGCATTGGTTGTTTTGTGTGCTGTAAATCATTTGAGCCGTTTTTCAAAATATTATGCAAAGTTAGTGAAAAATCGGGGAATTGTAAAAAATCGGGGATGTTTACTTATCTTTGTGCCGCATAAATAGCCAAAATGAAAATAGTTTTTATTAAACCCAATAATTCTTCATTTATTCGCGGAGATGAGGAACTCCTTGTCCGACATTACCGTGTTTTGCCAACATTGTTGAACCAGTCGAAAGGTAATCTGGTGTATTCTTTGAATATGCTTGGTATGTGTTTTAAATTACTTTTCAATGGTGTCTTTTCAAATGCTATTTTCGTTTGCTGGTTTGCCGATTATCACTCGGCGTTGATGGTGTTGCTTGCAAAAATAACAGGAAGTAAATCGGTTATATTTATTGGCGGTCAGGAAGTGGTTTGTTATTTGGAATTAGGAAAGGGTGTTTATCAGAACAAAATAAGAGCGTGGTTTGTAAAGTTCTCGTTGCGGAATGCTACCCGGGTTATTGCAAATCACAAGTCACTTATTTATCACGAAAATAGTTATTATAATTCCGAAAATCCGCATATCGATGGAGTGAAGCACTATGTCGAAGGGTTCAGGACGCCTGTTGATATTGTTTATAACGGAATAGATCCGCAGAAATTTGCACGCGATTTCAATATTCAAAAACAGGAAAATCTGATATTGACGGTTGGAACCATGAGTCACTTAGGCGATTTTCAAAACAAAGGTTTTGATATGTTTATTCAGGTTGCAGCTCAAAAACCCCAATTGGAATTTGTGTTAATTGGTTTGAATCCCAATTATTTAGATTGGGTAGAGCAAAATTATTCAGTTTCAAAAATTTCAAATTTAAAAATCATACCCTCTTTTTGTCCGCAAGCCGTATTAAACGAAAACTATAACAAAGCCAGGGTGTTTGTACAAGCTTCGATTACCGAAGGAATGCCAAATACGTTGAGCGAGGCTATGTTGCTCGAGTGTATTCCTGTAGGTTCGAATATTAATGGAATTCCCGATGCTATTGGCGATACAGGCGTTGTTGTAATGCATCGGTCTGTCGATGAAATAGGGAACGCCATAGATAAGGCATTGTTATTGAAAACCTCTAAAGCTGCTCGTCAACGTGTTATTGAGATGTTTTCATTCGAAAAGCGCGAAGAGCAATTGGTGGAAATTTTAAAAACTGTTTAAC
>DYSC01000158.1 GCA_020726365.1 Porphyromonas sp. | reverse complement strand
GAGTGAGGTAGTAATTTTAATTTCATATCTACTAAATTCACTAAACCGTTAGAAATGACGGTTTTTTTATACTTTTATTTTTGCTCTTTCACCTTCATTTTTTGATAATAGGTGCATTTTTAAAGTTAAATTGCAATGTCGACATTGCAATTTATAATATTTTATACTATCTTTGTGGCACAATTCAGCATAGCTACAACGGGTAAATTCTACTTACAAATACATACTTTAATTCACTTGCAATGAAACTTTTAGACCAAATTATGCAACGTGCGAAAGCCAATCCGCAGCGTATTGTTTTACCAGAAGGCACCGAAATTCGAACTTTAAAAGCTGCTGATATTATTTTACAGGAAAAAGCTGCTCAACTTATTTTAATTGGCAACGAAAAAGAAATTTTCCATATTGCTGCCGAATATAACCTGAAAAACATTGGAGAAGCCACCATTATCAATCCCGAAACCGATGCTAAAATGGCTGTTTATGCCAATTTGCTTTTCGAAATTCGCAAAAGCAAAGGACTGACTATGGAAGATGCCACCAAATTAGCAAAAGACCCGTTGTATTTGGGATGTTTGATGATTAAAAACGGTGATGCCGATGGTGAATTAGCCGGCGCTCAAAATACTACCGGAAATGTACTTCGTCCGGCTTTTCAGATTATTAAAACAAAACCCGGAATCAGTGTTGTGAGTGGTGCCATTTTGATGTTTACGCCTGCAACACAATTTGGAGAAGATGGCTTGTTGGTTTTTGCCGACTGTGCTGTAAACCCAAACCCAACAGCTCGTGAGTTAGCCGAAATAGCCATTTCTACCGCTGAAACTACCAAAGCAGTTGCCGGCTTCGAACCACGCGTTGCTATGTTGAGTTTCTCCACAAAAGGTAGCGCCAAACACGAACTTGTTGATAAAGTGGTAGAAGCAACCCGCATTGCCCGCGAACTAAATCCCGAATTACAAATTGAAGGCGAACTACAAGCCGATGCGGCTCTTGTTCCATCCATCGGACAAAGCAAAGCGCCCGGAAGTGCAATTGCTGGACATGCAAACGTATTGGTTTTTCCTGATTTACAAGCCGGAAATATTGGTTATAAAATGGTAGAACGCTTCTCTGGAGCACAAGCTGTTGGACCAATCCTACAAGGCATTGCAGCACCGATTAATGACCTATCGCGCGGTTGCTCGGTGGACGATATTGTACGAATGATTACAATTACAGCCAATCAGGCAATGAAAAACTAATTGATAATTCACAATGCAAAATTCATAATCGAAAGATGCATTGTGAATATTTTGATTAAGTATTATGAATTATTAATTATGCATTAAAAATATTATGGCAGAAGAAATTATTGAAGCAATTGAACGGTACGGACTTAGCAAACGAAGTCGCAACCGAACGTTGTTTTCGCTTATCGGAGTAATAGGATGCGGAAAAGAAGGTAGCTTAATTGCCACTATTGCCGCTTTAAAAGGTATAGAAGTGGTTTTTTATGAACCATGTGAAGAAAATATCGAAAATACATACTCACGCATTGAGGAGAAATTAGATAAGAAGATTGAACATTGGGGTTTGACAGAAAATGAGAAGAAGGCTACTTTGTCGAAAATTCACGGCACTTCGGATTATCAAAATTTTGCTGGTTGCGACTTTGTAATTGAAGCTATTCGTTACGATAGTAAAAGTATCCATCGCACTGTTGATCAGCGCAAAGAAGTATTCAAAAAACTCGAAAGTGTATTATCCGAAAAAGCAATTATAGCTTCAAACGTATCCACAGTTGTTGTTACAGAGCTTGCATCGGAGCTTGAACATCAGGAACGTTGTATTGGTTTGCATTTTATGTCGAACACACCCGATTCGAATATTATTGAAGTTGTGCGCGGGCTCAACACCTCGGACAATACATTTGAAAAAGTTTGTCAATTTGCCAAAGCTATATCATACGATTTTGTACCTGTTATGGAATCATCGGGACTTATCAGTGTACGACTTTTTCTGACACAGCTCAACGAGGCTTGTGGAATATTAATGGAAGGCATTGCAAGTATAGAGGATATCGACAAGGTAATGACTGTTGGTTTCGGTCACAGGCAGGGAGTTTTTCGCACTGCCGACCAAATGGGTATCGAAAAAGTAGTAAAACTGCTTGAAAACCTGTATGATGAGTATGGAAATTTAAAATACAAACCTGCCCCAGTATTGATGCGTTTATTTCGTGCTCGTCATTTTGGAGTAAGTACAAATCGTGGTTTTTACAATTACGACGAACAAGGTAATATCATTAAATAAGGAGGAATAGAAAAATGAAGATATTGGTATTAAACTGCGGAAGCTCGTCGGTAAAGTATAAACTCATCGACATGGACACCAAAGAAGAACTTGGTTCAGGTGGTGTTGAAAAAATCGGAATGAAAGGCTCGTTCCTCAAGCACAAACGTCGCGACGGACAAAAAGTAACGCTCAAAGGCGAAGTGCTTGAACATCAAATTGCTATCGAATATATTTTGGGTGTATTAACAAGTGAAAAACACGGACCTATTGCTTCGCTCGAAGAAATACATGCTGTAGGTCATCGTATTGTACACGGAGGTGAAAAATTCAACTCGAGTATGTTGATTGACGAAGAGGTAATTTCGATGATTGAGGAGTGTATCGACATGGCTCCATTGCACAATCCACCAAACTTAGCAGGTATACGTGCTATCAACGAATTATTACCTGAAGTACCTCAGGTTGGGGTTTTCGATACAGCTTTCCACCAAACTATGCCCGATTATGCCTACATGTACCCTATACCTTATTCGTTGTACAAAAAGTATGGTATTCGTCGTTATGGATTCCACGGCACCAGTCATCGCTATGTATCGAAGCGTGCTTGCGACTTTCTTGGATTAGACTATTCGGCAACAAAAGTCATTACAGCTCATATCGGTAATGGTGGTTCGGTTTGTGCTGTAGAAAATGGAAAATCCGTTGATACGTCCATGGGCTTCACACCTATCGAAGGATTGATGATGGGAACACGTTCAGGCGATGTAGACTTGGGCGTTGTAACTTACCTTATGGAAAAGGAAATGATTGGTTCTGCTGCCGTATCTACATTGTTCAACAAGCACAGTGGTGTGTTGGGTGTTTCAGGACTATCGTCGGATATGCGCGAAATTGAAAATGCCGTAGCTGATGGAAACGAACGCGCAATATTGGCTCTTAAGATGTACGAATATCGCATAAAAAAATACATTGGTTCGTATTTAGCAGCGCTAAATGGAGCTGACGTATTGGTATTTACCGGTGGAGTTGGCGAAAATCAAACCGAAAGCCGTCAGCGTATTTGCGAAAGTTTAGCATTTGTGGGCATAAAAATCGATAATGAATTGAATGCCAAATCCAAAGGCAAAGAAGTGCTGTTAAGCTTGCCCGAATCTACCGTAAAAGTAGTGGTAATCCCAACCGACGAAGAATTTATGATTGCTTCGGATACACTCGAAATAATAAATACAAAGTAATAGAGTTTTATAATTATCAACGAATTAACCCATCTTAGGCAAAATGTGCTTACGATGGGTTTTTTGTTTGGTCTTAATCGCACCTTATTCGCCCCATATTCCTATATA
>DYSC01000157.1 GCA_020726365.1 Porphyromonas sp. | reverse complement strand
GGTCAGCCGCTTTGCGTCAGACCCTTAAATATAAATAAATGGCAACAAAAGCATTTCAAAAAATTTATACCAAGATAATTCAAATTACCAAAGCAACTTGTACGCTACATGCAACAGGTGTTGGTAACGAAGAGTTAGCTACCGTAAATGGCAAATTAGCTCAGGTAGTGAAAGTTATGGGCGAAGAAGTTACTCTTCAGGTTTTTGAAGGAACTGAAGGAATACCCACCAATGCTGAGGTGATTTTCCTTGGCAAAGCGCCTTCGCTTAAAGTGAGTGAGCAATTGGCTGGTCGATTTTTCAACTCTTTTGGCGACCCAATTGATGGCGGTCCAGAAGTGGAGGGCGAAGAACGCGAAATTGGCGGTCCTTCGGTAAATCCGGTTCGCCGTGAACAACCTTCGGAGCTTATTGCTACTGGTATTGCAGGCATCGACTTGAACAACACCTTGGTATCGGGACAAAAAATTCCATTTTTTGCCGACCCCGACCAACCTTTTAATCAGGTAATGGCAAACGTAGCTTTACGCGCCCAAACCGATAAAATTATTTTGGGTGGAATGGGTTTAACTAATGATGATTACCTGTATTTTAAAAATGTTTTTAACAATGCCGGCGTACTCGACCGCATCGTGAGTTTTGTAAACACAACCGAGAATCCACCTGTGGAGCGTTTGTTAATTCCCGATATGGCTTTGACGGCTGCGGAATATTTTGCAGTCGATAAAAACGAAAAAGTGCTTGTTCTGCTTACTGATATGACATCGTATGCTGATGCATTAGCCATCGTTTCAAACCGCATGGACCAAATTCCGTCGAAAGATTCGATGCCAGGATCTCTTTATTCCGATTTGGCAAAAATTTACGAAAAAGCCGTTCAATTTCCTGCCGGTGGTTCGATAACGATTATTGCGGTTACAACACTTTCGGGAGGCGACATTACACATGCTATTCCTGACAATACGGGTTATATCACTGAAGGTCAGTTGTTTTTACGTCGCGATTCGGATGTTGGAAAAGTTATTGTCGACCCATTCCGTTCACTTTCACGCTTGAAGCAGTTGGTAATTGGCAAAAAAACACGCGATGACCATCCACAAGTAATGAATGCTGCTGTACGTCTGTTTGCCGATGCTGCCAATGCGAAAACAAAATTGGAGAATGGTTTTGATTTGACCGATTACGATGAACGTACTTTGGCATTTGCAAAAGATTATTCCACCAAATTGTTAGCTATTGATGTTAATATTGATACCACTGCCATGTTAGATGTTGCGTGGGAAATGCTTGGAGAACACTTTAAACCTGCTGAGGTTAATATTAAACAAGAATTGGTGGAAAAATATTGGAAATGATTGACTTCAATCAGAAGATAAAATATAAATTTTGTGGTCAAAAATTTCGACCGCAAAAAAGAATAAAGCCATGACTGATATAGTAAAAATCAATACTGTTAAGGAAAAAATTATCAGTATTCGAAATCAAAAAGTAATTTTGGATACTGATGTAGCTTATTTATATGGAGTTAAGACCAAAGAAGTAAATCAAGCCGTAAAAAATAATCCGGATAAATTCCCTTATGGATATGTATTTGATTTAACTTTAGGCGAAAAAGAAGAGGTGGTCAAAATTTTTGACCACCTCGAAAAATTAAAATTTTCGAAGGTTGCTCCTAAAGCATTCACCGAAAAAGGATTATACATGTTGGCAACAATTCTGAAAAGTCAGGTAGCAACTGAAACGACCATTAACATAATTGAAACTTTTACCAAAACAAGAGAATTGTCTCGTACAGTAGGCGAGTTGGTTACCATATCAGAAGAAACAAAACAGAAATCGCTTTTAAAACGCAGTGGAGAATTAATTTCAGAAGTATTGACTGAAGCATTGGATGCCTCTGAAACAGAAACAAGTATCGAAATAAATTTAGCGGTGCTAAAATTTAAACATACTATAAAACATAAAAATGGAAATAATGAGGTTCGAGAGCCAGAACCAATTTATATTACATTACAAAACAAAGATTTAAACGATTTCCAAGAGGAAATTTAAGCGGCAAAAAAATGGCAATACAATTTCAATATAACAAAACATCGTTGCAAATGCTTGAGAAAAATCTCAAGATGCGTGTGCGTGCTTTGCCTACCATAAAAAACAAGGAAAGTGCACTACGTTTGGAGGTCAAGCGTGCAAAGGACGAAATACTGAAACTCGAAGAAGAAATGGAGCAACGCATTGCGGCTTACGATAAAATGCTGGCTTTGTGGGGCGAGTTTGATACTACTTTATTACATGTAGATGATGTAAAAATGGGTATCCGAAAAATTGCTGGAGTACGAATTCCGGTGCTCGAAGAGGTTTTTTACACCACCAAACCGTTTAGTTTATTTAATTCACCTAAATGGTTTGCCGACGGACTGACACAACTCAAAGAGCTTGCACAGGTAGGCATCGAACGGGAATTTAGCAGTCAGAAACTGCATTTATTGGAATATGCCCGCAAAAAAACAACACAGAAAGTAAACTTGTTTGAAAAAGTTCAAATTCCGGGTTACGAAGATGCCGTGCGCAAGATTAAACGATTTATGGAAGATGAGGAAAACCTATCGAAATCGTCGCAAAAAATTGTAAAATCGCGTCAACAACAACTAAAGGAGGCTGAGTTATGATACTGAAAATGAAACGCTATACTTTTTTGGTGTATCACAAACAATACACCGAATTCCTTGAAAAACTTAGGGAAACAGGCGTATTGCATGTAATAGAAAAGATCGAAGGAATAGCCGAAAATGATGCTTTACGCGAAAAAATGCAATTGGCAGCCCGCATAAAAAATGCATTAAAACAATTGGAAAAACGAACGCCCCAAAAAGCAGAATTGCTACCTGCCAACGAAGCAAAAAACGGATTAGAGTTGCTTCAAAATGTGGAACTTGCGTTAGCCGAAAAAGATGCATTAGACCAAAAATTGCAAAATACGGAGAAAGAGTACGAACGCATGGAAGTGTGGGGCTCGTTTAGTCATACACGACTGGAGCAACTCCGAAATGCAGGTTTTGTAATTAATTTTTACAGTTGTAATTTACGCAAATTCGATCAGGAATGGGAGGTATTGCACAATGCTTTCGAAATTGACACAACTACAACCACACGTTATTTTATTACAATTACGAAACCCAATCAGGTAATTGAAATTGATGCCGATCCTATTAAACTTTCGGCTAAAACGGCTAAAGAGTTGTTTGTTGAAATATCAGAAATTCGTACAAAGATTGATGTTCAGATTGCTCTTTTAGAAAAAATGGCAGTTGAGTATTACAACACAATTAAATCGGCTCAAATTGAAATTAGCGAAAATATTGACTTTGCAAAAGTAGTTCTAAATACAAAAGCTGAAGCCGACAACCATGTTATGTTGTTAGAAGGTTGGTGTCCTGAAGAGTCAGAGGGAGTTTTAAACGCTTATCTTACATCAACAGGTGTGTATTACGAAACATCAATACCAACCGAAGAAGACAAAGTTCCTATCAAGTTGAAAAACAACAAGTTTGCAAAGCTTTACGAAATGATTGGCGAATTATATGATATGCCAAATTATCACGAAATTGATTTAACACCATTTTTTGCGCCATT
>DYSC01000036.1 GCA_020726365.1 Porphyromonas sp. | reverse complement strand
CACTTTTATAATTTAAGTTCTTTAATTTCAGTTTGTTTTAACAACTCTAAAAATTTAATTGACGGGCAATTTCTTCCATAGTGGATAATGACAATGTACGAGTGCCACTTATAAGCAAAGTCATTTTGCGAGCCGGATATTTTATAAAAACAGTATGCATAGGTGTATCCTCCGATTTTATAACTGCGTATTTGGCTGCCTTTCCGTTCACGGTATATACTTTTTGAATCTCAATTCCTTCGCCGTCTTCTGCACGGTCGTACAATTCGGGATTCATAATTGAAATGTTTCCAAAAACATTGTTTATTCGGAACATAGTAACATACGAACTTTGTTCCTGACTGCTTGCTGTTCGCACAAAGTTTTGAATTTTGATTGCGTTTATGGCTTTCACATAGTTATCGTAAGTAATATTTGTTTTTAGTGGCTCTTCGTCTTCTTCGGAGTCATTATCCCCTTGTTCATTTTCACCAGCTTCACCCATTTGACTCAACAAACCTTCAATGCCGCCATCCATCGGATTTACACCTTCGGTAATTTTTATTCCGGCAGGAACAGCGAATTTACTTGACGGCACAGCAATATTCTCTTCGAACAAAGTAGCTGTTTCGTTGTTAGTCATACCCATCATCGAAATAACCGATTTAAGCGGATAGCCTTTGTATTGCCAGAATTTGGTGGTTCCTAATGTAAAAACAAGGCATTTTTTACCTAATATATTTTCGTACCCTTCAATTTTCCCATTCATATCTAATATGGTTTGACGTTCCATAAGGTGCAACTCTGCATCCGTTTTTTTATCGGTTAAGGCTTTTCCAGCCTTAATGGCATAATCAATGGTGGTTTTGGTTCCTGTTTTGTCCAATAAATTGATTTTCCACAACAAGTTGCCATTGCGAATTTCGAGCTCTTTAGTAGTGGTTTTACTCGAAATACCCAGAATTTTCACTGTCGAGGTACTTTCGGTTAAAGTTGCCATTTTAATGCCAAAATCATCGAACCAAACTGATTTTTTGCCTGTTGTATTTCCTGTAAGGTTGTATTCGATATGCCCTGATTTGGTAAAAATGTATTTGCCATCTTTTTGAGCAGTTGCAAGCAACGAAAAAGAGACTATTAGCAATAATAAGATTTTTGTTTTCATATTGATATCTATTAATTAAAATTTTACAAATTCTACCCTACGATTCTGCGCTTTCCCTTCAGGAGTATCGTTGTCTGCCATAGGTTTTGTTTCTCCATGTCCTTTGCTTTTTAATCGGCTGGCACTAATTCCTGCTTTTACCATAGCATCGAGTACGGCTTTTGCACGTGCTTCGGATAGTTTCTGATTAGCAGCTACTTCCCCGTCGCTATCGGTATGTCCTTCCACGCTGAATTTTAGTTCGGGATGTTCGGTCATCATTTTCACTACATAGTTAATGGTTCCCATACTTTCGGGTTTGATGGTGGCTTTGGCAACATCAAATTTGATTCCGGTAGTGACGAACTTTCCATCGGTCAAAAATTTGTCATATAAAGGCACAGCACCTTTGGCAATTCTAATGTTTTTGATAAAATAGTAGCCCGTTTTCTGGCTTGTACTACCTAATGTTAATCCTGTGGGATTTTGTTCAATATTTGGAATATTAAGTAATCGGGCATCGTCCATGTAAACCTTTAAAGCCCTTTTGTTAAACGAAATTGCAATATGACGCCAACGACCTTGCTTGTCAGTGTTTGGGCGACTGGCGCCAGGATAAATACCCTGAATGTCTGTAAGCCCATATTGCGCTTCATTTGTTTGTAGCACAAGCCTTTTTAAAACTGATTTTTGTTTACTTACTGCATAAAAACTTACATAATAACGTTGACTGTAAACATCTTTCTCAAAATAACAATCGAACTCAATCGTGAACTCTTCGGGCAGGTAATCATTTTTGCTATCTTTAAGCAAAGGGATAATACCGCCGTTATCTCCAATTTGCCTAAAGAATATTACATTGTTATCATCGAAAAAGGCATTTTCAATAACTCCTCCAGCCAAATCCCATTTACTCGGAAATTCCCCATTTTGCTCGCCTTCTTGATTGTCTTCAAAAATGATTTCAGTTCCGGGTACAAAATCGTATTTTGCCCATGTGAGTGTGGGTTTTGTAACAGTAGTTTCGTTAACTGGATTTGATGAACCTTTGCTTTCAGTTGATGTTTCAGGTTTTGAATTATATTCAGTTTTTTCTTCATTTTTCTTTCCCGTTACAGCATCGTCAACACCCTTTTCTGCTTTGTCGAGTGTTTTGTCAACTACTTTATCTGCCTTACGTTCAATGCGTTGTTCAACTTGTTTCTCGGCATTCTTTTTTATATTTTTCAATACTTTATTTAAATTTATCTGCCCTGTTGCGCCTATGGCAATAAATAGTAGGCTAAAAACGAAAATGTGAAATTTTGGATTCATATTGTTTAATCTTTAATGTAAATATTTGCTGTGTAGTGTATGTGTATTTTGCTATGCAAAATAAAACTATTTAATAATCATTATCTTTCTACTTTAATATTTGAATTCAAAAAACTTATATTCGAGACTATTTAATTTATATTCGCTCCAAACTTTGAAGCACTTTTTCCTTAAAACGCGTCGCTACGGGCACCAATGTTTTATCATTCAACCCTAATGAGCCTCCATTTGCTTTGTGGTAACATGTTATGTATTTGGAATTTACCAAGTGCGACTGGTGCGTACGAATAAAACCGCAGTTCTTGAGCATGGAGTCGTATTCTTTTAAATTTTTGGAAGCTACAACCGGTTTACGCCCCGAAACGTAAAAGGTGGTATACGCACCATCAGCTTGCAGGCGGATAATATCGTCGAGCTGAATGACGTTAATGGAATCGGAAGTGCGCAATACAATTTTCGAGGGTTGTTGGTTGTTCTGAAAATTCTGAAGCAACGCATTGAACTTTAAACCCGACTCGGCGGCCTCTTCTTTTCGTTGTGCTTTGCGGATAGCTTCTACAAATTCGCCTGATGTATAGGGCTTTAACATGTAATCGAGCGCACTGAATTTAATAGCTTGTAAGGCATATTTTTCGTAAGCGGTAATAAAAATTATATTAAAATTGATTTGGGGTAAGCGTTTCAATAAGTCGAAAGCAGTACCATCGGGCATATCCACATCGAGCAATACAACATCTGGTTGATGTATGAGAATGGCTTCGTAAGCCGAATTTACACTTTCGGCCTCGGCGCAAACGGATATTTCGGGAAAGAACTCAGCCAGCAATCGCTTGCTTTGTTCTCGGGGCGACAGCTCATCGTCAACGATTAGTATTTTCATAAATTTGCCTCCTGTCCCCCTAAAGGGGGTAAAAGAGTTGTTAATTAAGTGTTATGCTGCCTCTCTATTCCCCCTTTAGGGGGTTAGGGGGCTATTTTTTAAATGGCACATCAATGCAAACCAAGGTTCCTTTTCCGGTTTGCGGATTAGGACTCGTGATTTTCAGTTTTTCAGTATTATTGCCAGTTATATTAAGTCGTTCGCGGGTAATGTCGAGTGCAAACGATTTGTGATTTACTTGTTGTGTTGAAGTTTGAAATCCTTTTCCATTATCGGTTACCGTAAATGTCAGCGTATTGTTTTCGAAACCAAACTGAATGCTTATTTCGCCTCCAACCATACCCCTCACACCATGTTCAATGGCATTTTCGATAAATGGTTGCGCAATCATAGGTGGAATTTCAAACTGCTCAGGGTCAATAGTTTTGTCCACTTGAATTGTAAATGTAAACGATTTTTCGAAACGCAGTTGTTGCATTACCAAGTAGTTTTGCAAAAAATCAATTTCATCCTGCAACAACACAAACTCTACCGCCGAGTTTTCGAGAATCTGACGCATCAATCGGGAGTATTGTGCCAAATAATCCGAAGCCTCATGTCCTTTATTAGTTTGAATATACTGATTGATAGCATTTAAGGTGTTAAACATAAAGTGCGGATTCATTTGCGAACGTAGCAGTTTTTGTTTAAGTTCGGCTTGTTGTTTTTGTTGTTGCAGTTGCTTGCGTCGATATATTACAAAAGCCAACAGGCTCAACAAAAGCACAATAACTATAATTGACGAGATAATTATTTGTGCTCGTTGAAGTTGAAGATTATTTAGTTTATTTTCATTATCCAAGCGTTCAATTTCTTTTTCCTTTTCCAAAGTTTGATATTTCACTTCCAGATCGTGCATTGATTTTTGTACATCTGCATCCCGAATTGAGTCCATACCTTCTTTGTAAGCATTGTAATGCGTGTAAGCCAATTTCCAATTGCTGGTTTTTTCGCCTATTAGTGCTAATGCCAAATGGGCGGCAGCTTCTTCTTCGGGATAGGTTTTCAACGAACTTGCCAACTGCAATGCTTTTGTTGCATATACTTTAGCTTCGGAGAATCTATTCATTTCAATTAATATATTGGCAGCATTAGTATGTTCGGTAATTATCTGGTAATTACGTTCCATTTTGAAACCTATTTCCATAGCTTTCAATATATCAGTCAGTGCTTTATCGTACTTTTTTTCGGCTTTGTACACATGGCTTCGGTTGGAATAAGCTGTAGCTAAACCATTCAGGTAGTTGTTGGCTTTGGAGAGAACAATCAACGAATCGTACCATGCATAAGCAAGTGGATAAAATTTTTCTCGTTGAGCAATACCTCCCAAGTCATTAAATATGGCTGCTCGGGTTGAAACACGCTCCTCGTCGGATTTTTTTGCTATCTGATAGGCTTTCTCAACATAGAATTTCCATTTTTCTCTATCAGTTTCTTTAAACAATTGCCCTAAACTTTGGTAATAATATGCCAGATTTTTTTTTATGCCCGAACGTTCTTTGCTCTTTATAGCCTTGAGCGTGTAGGCTATGGCATATTTGTAATTACCCATGGACTCGTATTCCGAACCCATATTCATTAATATCATGGCTACTTTGTCTAAGTCTCTTATGTCGGCAAAAGCTTTGAGGGCGCGGTGGTAATGACTCATGGCAAGGGCGCGGTTGCCCTGGTAGCTGGCGTTGGTAGCCAATAAGTTGCTTATAATTCCAATTTCACGTACAATATTTGCCTTTATGGATAAATCAAGTCCTTTTTGGAGGTAGGTATTGCTTTTTTCAAAATCATTTGTTTCGCTCAAATAATCACCCAGATATTTATAAGATTTTACAATTTGCGCTGTATCTTTCGTTTTGGCATACTTATTTACCGTTCGATACAAGAATTGCAACGAATCGTCGGCAAAAAGCTGTAAATGCAAGCATATAAATGTAAGTAAAATAAAATATTTAGGCATAAACAGAATTCGGGTATTATAATTATTTACAAAGATATTAATTTTTTTTATCTTAATGCCATATTTTACTCAATACTACATCTAACTTAAAAAAATGTCATTATCTTTATACATTCATTTTACATTTCGCTACAATACAATAACAATTTAAATATAAACCACTTAAAATGAACTTTCGAAACACTATTCTAATTTATTTACTTTTAATCTCACTAAAACTTACATCGCAACATATCGAAAATCATGTTTTCAAAATAGTTAGTTACAATGTCGAGAATTTTTTCGATACGAAAGATGATTCGTTAAAAAACGATTCCGAATATCTACCCGGAGGTTTTCGCGGTTGGAATTATGAAAAATACACACAAAAGCAAGCCAATATTTCCAAAGTAATTGCCGCCATAGGTGGCTGGGAACCGCCGGCTTTGGTGGGTTTGTACGAGGTGGAATCGGAAAAATGCTTATGGGACTTAACGCACTATTCGGGCATGAAAAACATGAAATATCGTTTTGTACATTTCGAATCGCCCGATTTTAGAGGCATCGATGTTGCATTATTGTATCAACCTTCGGAGTTTAAACCTATTCACAAGCAAGCAATTGGAATAAAATTTCCTTTTTCGAGTGGCACTACCCGCGACTTACTTTTTGTAAGCGGCATAATCCCTACTGGCGACACTTTGCATGTTTTTGTATGTCATTTTCCTTCGCGCTTAGGCGGTGAGTTAGAATCGGAAAATAAGCGTAACTTTGTGGCTTCCGTTCTACGTCAAAAAACAGATAGTTTATTTGCCGCTTGCAAAAATCCAAATATTATGATTATGGGTGATTTTAACGATTATCCAACCAACACAAGCATGAAAGAAATACTTGGCGCCGAAATGCCCGAAAAGCCTTTTACAAGCAACAAATTGTATAATCTTATGTATCCAATTCATCTCTCAGGAAAAGGTTCGCACAAGCACAATGGCGAATGGGGCGCATTGGATCAAATCATTGTTTCGGGAAATTTGATGACAAACGAACGCTTTAAATGCAGCAAAGCGCAGGTTTTCGAAGCTGATTTTTTGTTGGAAGACGACGAAAAATTTCTTGGCAAACAACCTTTCCGCACGTACAACGGTATGAAATATCAAGGTGGATTTGCCGATCATTTGCCGGTGTATGTGGATTTTGAAACGAAAATTAAAAATTAATTTTCCGCCCAACAAATTGCATTATATTACAACTTATATTATCTTTGTACTATGAATAGAAAAATTATAGCCTATAAAAACTATTTTGTTGATTTTTTAAATACACTTACTGAACAGGAAAAGAAAAAGGTTTTTTACGTTTTAGAAATGCTTAAAGCCCATGAACGTATTAGCGCTAAATTTATTAAGCATATTATTGATGGGATATTTGAATTAAGAGTGGAGTATAATGGTAATATCTACAGGCTATTTTTTATTTTCGACAAAGAAAATATTGTTGTTTTATTCAATGGTTTTCAAAAAAAGAGTCAAAAAAAGAGCCCAAATGAAATTGAAAAAGCGAAACAATTAAAAGATGAATATTATGGAAACAAATAGAGATATTATAAATGTTGATTTAATAATGGATCAACTTTATGGAAAAGAAGGATCGCCAGAGAGAGAAAATTTTAAAAAAGAGGCCTATAATTATTGTACGGGGCAGCTGATACATGAAGCAAGGAAAGAAGAAAAAGTAACTCAATTGGAATTAGCTAAAAGAATAGGTGTTGATAAAAGTTATATTTCACGAATCGAAAAAGGACTAATTGAACCCGGTGTGGGAACTTTTTATCGAATTATCAACGCTCTAGGTTTGAAAATTGAAATTAGTAAACAACTTGCTTAAAATTACACAATGGAAATTCAACTTTTTATTCCCTGTTTTATCGACCAATTGTATCCCGAAACTGGATTTAATGTAATAAAAATTCTTGAAAAAGCAGGCTGTACCGTGCGTTATAATCCTGAACAAACCTGCTGTGGTCAACCAGCTTTCAACAGTGGTTATTGGGGCGAAGCTGCATCGTTGGCAGAGAAGTTCCTACGCGACTTTGATGCCTCCACTCCCATTGTTTCGCCATCAGCTTCGTGTTCGGGCTATATTATTCACCAATACGATAAAGTATTAAAAGACAAGCCCGAATTGCTCGAAAAGCATGCCCTTTTAAAAAGTTCGATTTTCGAATTGTCCGACTTTTTGGTTAATAAACTCAAGATAGCTGATTTTGGAGCCACTTTTCCACACAAAGTTACATATCACGATGCATGCTCGGCATTGCGCGAATACGGTATAAAAGAAGAACCGCGCAAACTTTTACAAAAGGTAAAAGGACTGGAGCTGATTGAAATGAAAGAGCGTGAAACTTGCTGCGGTTTTGGTGGAACTTTTGCAGTAAAAAATCCCGACATATCGGCAGCTATGGCCGAAGTGAAAGTGCTGAGTGCGTTGGAAACCGGCGCTGAATACATTGTAAGCACCGAAGCAAGCTGCCTAATGAATATTAATGGATTAATAAACAAGCGCAAACTCCCTATAAAAGGAATTCACTTGGCGGACATTTTAGCGCATTTTTGATAATTTTCCGAGAAGGGATGGCTATAAAAGACGAAAGGTAGCTTAGTCTCACGACTATCTACCAATCTTTTTGTTAACCTTAAATCTAATACTATGAAAAAATCACGATGCAAAGATACGGCGAATTTTAATACCGTGCAATAGTTTCTGATAAAAAAGCGTCATAAAATGTGTTTTATAACATGTTTTAATACTTTAAGCATCGAATTTTGTAGATTATGCTGCAAAACACCTGAAAAACTTCCAATTTTAACATTAGTTAAAATCATTATTCTATCACTTCTTTCACCATACGGAATGCTTTTTCGAGTTTAAGCATTCCATCCGACATATATTTGTAATCAATGAAATAAATAAGTAAGTATCTTTGTGGCTTAGATACTATTTTACTATGTTTATACAGCGAATATATGAGTCTACTATATAAAGTCAGTGAACGATTTTATACAGTGGACTCAATTATGGGATTTTTTGTGCCAGCAGATAATGTAGATGACGGAAGGGATACAATAAATCAATAAAAAAACTCCCCAATATTCATGTTTAACTGAATTCGGGGAGATTTGTATTTGAACTTATCAAAATAAGCTATACCACTTTTTTCATAGCAGTCATGGCTGCACGAAGTTGCGCTCCAACTACTTCGATAGAATGCGAACGTAATTCAGCATTTACTTTTACCAATTCGAAGTTATCCACGTGTCCGTCTTTTCCTGTATTAAAGTTTTTACCGATTAGGTTGGTATCCACTTTGGTCATAAAGTCGGACAAAAGTGGTTTGCAAGCGTGGTCGAATAGATAACAACCATATTCGGCAGTGTCGGAAATTACACGGTTCATTTCGAACAGTTTTTTGCGGGCAATGGTGTTTGCAATCAGCGGAGTTTCGTGTAACGATTCGTAGTAAGCCGATTCTGGTTTAATGCCGGCGCTTACCATTGTTTCGTAAGCCAATTCAACCCCCGATTTTACAAATGCAACCATCAATGTAGCATTATCGAAAAACTCTTGTTCACTTATTTCCATGTCGCCGGCAGGTGTTTTTTCGAAAGCAGTTTCGGCAGTTTCGGCGCGCCATGTCAATAAATCTTTATCTCCGACAGCCCAATCTTCCATCATAATGCGTGAAAATTCGCCTGCCAAAATATCATCCATGTGTTTTTTGAACAACGGACGCATAATATCTTTCAGCTCGTCGGCAATTTTGTAAGCTTCCACTTTGGCAGGGTTCGATAAGCGATCCATCATGTGCGTGATACCACCAATCTTCAACGCTTCGGTAATTACTTCCCAACCATACTGAACAAGTTTCGAAGCGTATCCGGCTTCAATTTTTTTATCAACCATTTTGTTAAACGAAAGGATTGAACCTGTTTGTAACAAGCCGCAAAGAATTGTTTGCTCGCCCATTAAGTCCGATTTTACTTCGGCTACGAACGACGAAAGCAACACTCCCGCTTTGTGACCACCTGTACCCACACAATAAGCCTTCGCTATTTCGAGTCCGTCGCCATTTGGGTCGTTGTCGCGGTGAACGGCAATAAGTGTAGGAACACCAAAACCACGAAGGTATTCGGCGCGTACTTCCGATGCAGGCGATTTAGGAGCAATCATTACTACGGTAATATCTTTGCGAATTTGTGTGCCTTCTTCTACAATATTGAACCCATGCGAATACGAAAGACAAGCACCTTGTTTCATCAAAGGAACTACATTTTTAACTACCCCTGTGTGTTGTTTGTCAGGAGCAAGGTTTGAAACTAAATCAGCCGTAGGAATTAATTCCTCAAAAGTACCAACTACAAACCCATTTTCGGTTGCTTTTTTCCACGATTCGCGTTTTTGCTCAATCGATTCTTTACGCAGTGCATACGACACGTCCAAGCCGCTATCGCGCATGTTTTGTCCCTGAGCAAGACCTTGAGCACCACAGCCGATAATAACGATTTTTTTACCAACTAATTTTTTTACACCATCAGCGAATTCGCTGCTTGCCATAAAATCACATTTTCCCAATTCCTGAACTTTCAGGCGATGTGGAAGTGAACTAAAATAATTTGCCATTGTTTTTAATTATCCCAAGTCCGCCATTTGATGGAGTATATTGGGTAGTTTTTAAAATTTGTATACTAATTTATCTGTTTGTATATTAAGTCCCCCATCGGGGATTTAGGGGGCTTTTAATTTTCATATTTTTTGTTGTTTTCGAGCATATCGCTTAGTCGTTCCACTTTCGATTTTGTGATAGCAACTCGCCCTGAACGTATAAACTGCAGCACGCCAACCGATTCGCTTAACTCATCAAAAAAACGTTGTGTTTCGCCATAATGACCAGCTTTTTGGAAAACAACGTAATCTTCGTTCATTTCCAAAATACGGGTGTTGTGGTCGCGAATCCAGTTTTCAATACTGCCTAAAGCCAACAATTTATCTGTAGCTACTTTGTAAAGTGCAATTTCCTGATGTACCAGTTCTTTGTCGGTGTTATAGTATGATTTCAGAATATCAATTCGTTTATCAATTTGTTTTACTACTTTTTCAACTACTTCCTCGGTAGTAAATACCGTAATAGTGAATTTGTGAATGCCTTTGATAGCCGAAGGCGATACCGAAAGTGTTTCGATATTTAATGCTCTTCGTGTGAAAATAATGGTGATTTGACCAAGTAAACCAACTGTATTTTCCGAAAAAACGGTAATTGTATATAATTCTTTTTCCATAAATGTAGTGTCAATAATTCATTTAATTATATTTTCCAAAAGTGTTAAAGAGAGCTGTTTTTTGGTAAAATACCTATTATTTAGATTCTTTTTCAGAGGTTTCAAGTACAAAATCCTCAGGCTCAGTTTGATTGTTATCGCTCGTGTCGTCGCCTAATAATATATCGGTAACACTACCACCTGCGGGTATCATAGGATACACCATTCCTTTCATTTCCACATTTGCAACTAAAAGGTAAGGGCTATCATCTTTAAGCATTTCTGCTATAGCTACATCTAACTCTTCTCTTTTCCAAACTTCTTTTCCTTCAATGCCATATCCTTTGGCTATGGTTATGAAATCGGGGTTTTTCATTTTAGTAAATGAATAGCGCTCCTCAAAAAACATTTCCTGCCACTGACGAACCATTCCCAGAAAATGATTATTTAGAATTATCATTTTTACACCAATTTGTTCTTGCAATATAGTGCCAAGTTCTTGAATTGTCATTTGAAAACCACCATCGCCACTATACATAAGTACAGTTCGGTCGGGAGCACCAATTTTAGCACCAATAGCGGCAGGTATTCCAAAACCCATGGTACCTAAACCTCCGGATGTAACCAAACTACGTGTTTGAGTATACGTAGAATAACGTGCAGCCATCATTTGATTTTGACCTACATCGGTTACCACAACAGCTTTATTTTTAGTTGCTCCCGAAATTTTCCGAACAATTTCGCCCATTGTTAGCTCACCATTTGTAGGGTAAACTTCGCGCAGTATTACTTTTTCGTTTTCTTTTTGGTCATAAACTTCAAACGATTCAATCCATTTGGTATGTATGGCTTTTTGAAGACGCTCTGTAAGGGCAGGTAGTGTAACTTTTGCAGAGCCAAGTACAGGCGCATCGGCTTTTACGTTTTTACTTAATTCTGCAGGGTCAATATCTAAATGAATAATTTTGGCTTGTTTCGCATATCTGCTTAAATCACCTGTTACTCGGTCGTCGAAACGCATACCTATAGCAATTAAAACATCACATTCGTTGGTTTTCATATTTGGCGCTACATTGCCATGCATTCCTAGTAATCCTTTATTCAAGTGATATTCGGTGGGCATTGCCGATGCTCCGAGCAGTGTCCATGCTGCTGGAATATCCGCTTTTTCCAAAAATGCTTTAAGTTCAGCTTCAGCATTTGCCAACACAACTCCTTGCCCTACTAAAGCATACGGTTTTTTAGCCGAATTAATAATTTCAGCAGCCAATTCAATTTGCTTTGGATTTATTTCCGGCATAGGAATGTAGCTTCTGATAAATGTACAAGGTTTGTATTCAAATTCAATTTCTTCAAATTGAGCATTTTTGGTAATATCCAATACTACAGGACCAGGACGACCACTACGTGCAATATAAAATGCACGAGCCACAGCCCATGCAATATCTTTAGCATTACGGATTTGGTATGCCCATTTTGTAATAGGAGTTGTAATACCCACTACATCAATTTCTTGAAAAGCATCTGTTCCTAATAAAGCAGCTCCTACCTGTCCGGTAATCACTATCATTGGCGTACTATCCAGCATGGCATCGGCAATACCTGTAACGGCATTTGTTGCTGCTGGTCCCGAAGTTACCAAACAAACACCTACCTTGCCCGAAACGCGTGCATAACCTTGTGCGGCATGTGTAGCACCTTGTTCATGACGAGTAAGTATATGATTTATTTTTTTATCGTAATCGTAAAGTGCATCGAAAGTGGGCATAATTGCTCCACCCGGATACCCAAAAATTGTGTCGACACTTTCGTTCAACATCGATTCTATTAATGCTTGTGCTCCTGTTAGTTTCATATTTGTATAAACTGCCCCCTAAATCCCCCTACATGGGACTTTTAGTTAGCTTCTGTTTCAAATTATTATTGTTTAATATACATTTTCTCTTTTTTAAATTCCCCCTTTAGGGGTTTTAGTCAATCACTCTAACAGCCCCTTTGTCGGCAGAACTTACCATCGATGCATAAACTCTGAGGGCTTTACTGACGACTCGATTGCGGTCTTTCGGGGTGAAGGCTGCTTTACCACGCGCCAATTCTGCTTCGCGACGAGCATTTAATTCTTCGTCGCTTAATTTTACATTTATCGAACGATTAGGTATGTCGATTTCAATTATATCGCCATCCTGAATAAGTCCGATATTGCCTCCCGAAGCTGCTTCCGGCGAAATATGCCCGATTGATAAACCCGAAGTTCCGCCCGAAAAACGCCCATCGGTTATCAGCGCACATTCTTTTCCTAAATGCCGCGATTTAATATACGATGTTGGATAAAGCATTTCCTGCATTCCGGGTCCACCTTTTGGACCTTCGTGGGTAATAACCACTACATCGCCCGACACCACATCTCCTTTCAAAATCCCGGTACAAGCCGTGTCCTGCGACGTGAAAACTTTGGCCGGTCCGCTGAATTTCCAAATACTTTCGTCCACGCCACCAGTTTTTATAACGCATCCATCCTGAGCAATATTACCTTTCAGAATCCCCAAACCACCATCTTTTGTATAAGCATTTTCAATACTTCGGATACAACCACTTGCGCGGTCGGCATCTAATTCTTTATATTGGCTTGTTTGTGAGCCCATTACAAGGTTAAATTTTCGTCCGGGTGCACTTTTGTAAAGATTTTCTACTTCAACGGAAACCGAATTTGTAATGTCATATTTTTTCAATGCTTCGCCCAAAGTTAATCCATCAATTCTATAAACATTCGGATTAAGTAAACCTCCTTTATTTAATTCAGCTAAAATACCCAAAATTCCACCAGCGCGATTAACATCTTCGACATGGAATTTTGGTGAATTTGGAGCTACTTTGCACAAATAAGGTGTTTTTCGCGAAAGTTGATCCATATCGTCCATGGTAAGCTCAACTTCAGCTTCGTGAGCAATGGCCAAAATATGAAGAACCGTATTTGTTGAGCCACCCATAGCAATATCCAATGTCATGGCATTAATAAAGGCTTCGCGTGTAGCAATAGAGCGTGGAAGAACTGAATCATCGCCATCGCGATAGTATTTGTACGAATTTTCGACTATCAATTTGGCAGCATCCATAAATAATTGCATGCGGTTGGCATGTGTTGCAACGATTGTTCCGTTTCCGGGAAGTGCCATTCCAATAGCTTCGTTGAGGCAGTTCATGGAGTTGGCCGTAAACATACCTGAGCAAGAGCCACAAGTTGGACAGGCAGCATTTTCCACTTTTTGAACCTCTTCGTCCGAAATATTATCATCAGCAGCTTGCACCATAGCATCCACCAAATCCAATTTTTTACCATCCAATTCGCCTGCTTCCATTGGTCCACCCGAAACAAACACGGTAGGGATATTCAAACGCATGGCTGCCATAAGCATACCCGGTGTTATTTTGTCGCAATTGCTAATACAAATCATGGCATCGGCTTTGTGCGCATTCACCATATATTCAACGCTATCGGCAATCAGGTCGCGAGAAGGAAGCGAATAAAGCATACCATCATGTCCCATAGCTATCCCATCGTCAATGGCAATGGTATTGAATTCGGCTGCAAAGCAACCCATTTTTTCAATTTCGGCTTTTACTTTTTGTCCAATTTCATGTAAATGTACATGTCCAGGTACAAATTGAGTAAATGAATTTACTATTGCAATAAGGGGTTTGCCCATTTGCTCATTTGTCATGCCGTTGGCTTTCCACAATGCGCGAGCACCAGCCATCCTACGACCACCTGTACTTGATTCACTGCGTAATGCATGCCCTCCAGCCCCCTGAAGAGGGGACTTTGAGTTCGTATTGTTTTCTTTAGTCATGATATTAATATTTTCTGTTTCTAAATCCGTTTTTTTTCATCAGCCTAAATTCCCCCTTTAGGGGGTTAGGGGGCTTGTTTTAAATAAAAAAACCTTTCTCAGTTAGTGTGAGAAAGGTTTTATGCTTTTATAATACATAGAGTTTATACCACGTAACCAATCTCACTTCTGATAGTTGACCAAAAGTAACACGACGTTCACGAGGATAGTATAAACACTTTGAGTTATCATTGTTGTTTTTTAATTTGTGTGCAAAGATAAATTATTTTTTTTATTTCAACAAATAGTTTGGAAGAAATAAATCAGTTTTTTATTCAATTTGAAAGTTTTTAACTCATTTTGATTAATGAATTAATTTTAGGGTATAACAATCAAAGTTTAATATTGTTCCATGTCGCTGGGGAAATCACCCGACTTCACATCGGCTACATAATGTTCAATTGCCTCATTCATAATTTCTTGAAGGTTTGCATAACGACGTAAAAAACGCGGAGAAAAATCTTGCGTTAATCCTATCATATCGTGAAGTACCAACACTTGACCATCAACACCGTTTCCTGCTCCAATACCGATAACGGGTATAGTAAGTTCAGAAGCAACTTGTTTGGCTAATTTAGCCGGAATTTTTTCGAGCACAATACCCGAACAACCTGCTTCTTCCAATAAATGAGCATCGCGCATCAACTTTTCGGCTTCAGCTTCTTTTTGAGCACGTACGGTGTACGAACCATATTTATTTATTGACTGTGGCATTAAGCCAAGATGTCCCATTACAGGAATTCCGGCACTTAAAATTCGTTTTACCGATTCGATAATTTCTTCACCGCCTTCAAGCTTTAAACAGTCGCAATGCGTTTCTTTCATAATTCGTATGGCTGAGGCTAATGCTTCTTTCGAATTTCCCTGATACGAACCGAAGGGCATATCAACCACTACTAAGGCACGTTTTACTCCACGAACGACCGATTTTGCTAAAAATATCATTTGATCGAGTGTGATAGGAAGTGTAGTTGTGTGTCCGCACATTACATTCGACGCCGAATCGCCAACAAGAATAATATCAATACCTGCATTATCAACAATATTGCCCATAGTGTAGTCATAGGCTGTTAACATGCTGATTTTTTCACCCCGTTTTTTCATCTCCATTAAACGTTGAGTGGTTACCCTTCGTATATTTTCATTATGAATTGACATGTGTTTGTTTTTTTGTTTTAATGATTTTGCAAAGATATGTAATATATTTAATTTTTTAGAGTTATCTTTGTACTCTTTATTTTATTTTAAATAACACTTAAAAGAATACTATTTTAGGGTGCTGTAAGCTGTTTTTTACAATAATATAATTGTTTGTTCACATTTGTTTCTGTATTTAAAAAATTAATTATATGAATTCAAAAGATAATTTGTTATTCCACACCGACATCTTTTCTCACTTAACTTCGTTACAATATCTTCCACGTTGGATAGTTCTATTTGTTGATATTATACTTTGTGTGTTAGCATATACGATAGCAAGTTTTATCACAACAAAAATTAATGCAGGAGAAGTTGATATTCGAATTTTAAATTTTTATCAGCGAATTTCAATTGCTTTATCGTTACAGATATTTTTTTTCTGGATTTTTCATACCTATTCTGGTGTTTTGCGCTATTCAAGTTATGTCGATGCTGCAAAACTTTTATTCGCAGTATCAGCTAATATGGTTTTAATTGCGATTATAAATATTGCAGTTGTAGAGATAAAAGGTAATCCAATTTTTCATTACAGTGGTCTGCTGTTATATTCCGGTTTTTCTTTTTTATTCTTGTTTTTTCTACGGCTTGGAGCAAAAACCATTTTCGACTATTTTTCGCAAAATGGGGGTAAAATAACTCCTGTAATGATTTATGGTACCAAAACTGCTGCTGTAGGTATTGCTAAAATGTTGAACTCTGCTCAGGGCGACATAAAATATAAATTGGTTGGTTTTATAGATGATGATATAAAATCAACTCAACGATTGATTATGGGTGTTAAAGTGTATCATTTCGACGAAAAAATCATCAAAAAAACAGTGTCGAAAAAAGCTAAGGCAGTTATAATTTCGCCAACAAAATTGAAGAGCATTAATCCGGAAGTGGATTTGGATGTGTTTTTAAGTAACCATTTACAAGTACTAACTGCCCCCCCGGTAAGTATATGGAAAAACGATATGCCTACTATCAAACAAATAAAATCTATTCAGATTGAAGATTTGTTGGAGCGTCCGAAAATTCAAATTGATACCGAAAGAGTATCGGCAGAGCACAAAGGAAAGGTGATTTTGGTTACCGGTGCTGCTGGTTCAATAGGTAGCGAAATTGTTAATCAGATTATTAGCTACAAACCACAACTTATTGTATTGCTGGATCAGGCCGAGTCGCCAATGCATAACTTGCGGCTCGAATTAGAAGAAAAATTTCCCGACCAGAATATAAGTGTTTTTTTGGCTGATGTGCGAAATAAAGAACGTATGGAGTATATGATGGATATGTATCGTCCTGATTATGTGTATCATGCAGCAGCATACAAACATGTTCCGCTTATGGAAGATAATCCGGTAGAAAGCATTCAGGCAAATGTAAAAGGCACGAAAACAATAGCTGATTTGGCCGTAAAATACAAAGTGCAGCGCTTTGTAATGGTATCGACTGATAAAGCCGTAAACCCTACAAACGTAATGGGTGCTTCGAAACGTATTGCCGAAATTTACGTACAATCATTGTATAAAAAGTTGATAGAAGATGGAAATGATAACACCAAATTTATTACCACGCGTTTTGGTAATGTGCTTGGTTCAAATGGCTCGGTAATTCCACTTTTTAAATCTCAAATTGAAAATGGCGGACCGGTTACAGTTACGCATCCCGAAATAATTCGTTATTTTATGACCATTCCCGAAGCTTGTACATTGGTTTTAGAGGCTGGAATTATGGGTAACGGTGGCGAAATCTTTATTTTCGACATGGGACAACCTGTGAAAATTGTAAATTTAGCTAAAAAAATGATTCACCTAGCAGGTTTTATCCCCGAAGTGGATATAAAAATAGAATACACAGGGTTGCGTCCGGGCGAAAAATTGTACGAAGAACTGCTTAATCAGAAGGAAATTACAACCAAAACGCATCATCCCAAAATTATGATTGCAAAGGTGCAGGAATATGACTACAATCATATTTCTACACAAATCGACGAATTAATTAATTACAGTCAATTGTGCAAAAACTTTCTTACAGTTTCGCAGATGAAAAAAATTGTGCCGGAGTTTAAAAGTAAGAATTCGCAGTATGAAAGACTGGACGTTTAAAGTTTGTAAAGTTATAAAGTTTCTAAAGTTCATAAAGTTATAAGGTTCGTAAAGTTATAA
>DYSC01000156.1 GCA_020726365.1 Porphyromonas sp. | reverse complement strand
ATTTGAATTTGCCCTTTTAGGGTTTGAAACGATTGGATTAAAATAGGCGTTGAGGGCGTGTGGAAATTTGAATTTGCCCTTTTAGGGTTTGAAACTCTCAATCGCTCTAGCACTCGTGCTTTTTCTCTCGGATTTGAATTTGCCCTTTTAGGGTTTGAAACTTTATTGGGCTATCGCTAGATATTACCCTGTAATCATTTGAATTTGCCCTTTTAGGGTTTGAAACATCTTCATAACTACTAGCCATCTCGCACATATAATTTGAATTTGCCCTTTTAGGGTTTGAAACGCCTTTAAGACTTAGTAGAACCCAAAGCGAAATAATTTGAATTTGCCCTTTTAGGGTTTGAAACTTGCAGAGCAAAAAATGGCACTTTCGCAACGAGACTATTTGAATTTGCCCTTTTAGGGTTTGAAACCTTCTCTAATCTGGTTGTCAGCATATTGACTCAATTATTTGAATTTGCCCTTTTAGGGTTTGAAACGCATGGTCAACAGGATAATAAAGTTTAACTTTTGCACATTTGAATTTGCCCTTTTAGGGTTTGAAACTGTTGCTATCTTTAAAAACTGAAGATTTACTTAGGATTTGAATTTGCCCTTTTAGGGTTTGAAACCCCTTTTCAACCTTAAAGTTTTTTTGTTTCACAATTTATTTGAATTTGCCCTTTTAGGGTTTGAAACTTGGTTTTCAAATTGTCAAAAAGCCAAAGAATAAAATTTGAATTTGCCCTTTTAGGGTTTGAAACAAAAATATTTACCTGAAAATGGGTTTAATTTAGAATTATTTGAATTTGCCCTTTTAGGGTTTGAAACTGTTTACTTTTTTATCTGATTTAGATGAAGATATATTTATTTGAATTTGCCCTTTTAGGGTTTGAAACTAAGTAGAGTTTTGCAACGTATACAGAGCGTGTTATTTGAATTTGCCCTTTTAGGGTTTGAAACATCGTTTGTGTGAAACCTTTGGAGATATGAATATATTTGAATTTGCCCTTTTAGGGTTTGAAACTTAAAAAAAATCCTCTTACGTTTGTTAAAAGAGCTTATTTGAATTTGCCCTTTTAGGGTTTGAAACAATCTCTCTGGGTGTACCACTCTTTAATTCTACAAAAATTTGAATTTGCCCTTTTAGGGTTTGAAACCACTTGGAGAAGAACCTTTTTTTAACAATCTATATATTTGAATTTGCCCTTTTAGGGTTTGAAACTCCGTTAGGACCGCTTTTTCATTCACTTGCCCTCTGATTTGAATTTGCCCTTTTAGGGTTTGAAACATGAGCGTTTAAAAAGTGTTTTACCAACCATGGCTACATTTGAATTTGCCCTTTTAGGGTTTGAAACAATCGGTTTTTTCTAATGGAATAAACAATGTAATATTTGAATTTGCCCTTTTAGGGTTTGAAACCAAATTTTACATGAGCATAAAATATGAAGCGTTAAATTTGAATTTGCCCTTTTAGGGTTTGAAACGCTTTTGTACATTTTTTGAAGTGATGTGAAAAATATATTTGAATTTGCCCTTTTAGGGTTTGAAACATGAGGCTGTGCCAAGAAAGCTATCAATTGTATTATTTGAATTTGCCCTTTTAGGGTTTGAAACCCACTTCATTTAGATGTGCAACTAGATGCACATCTAATTTGAATTTGCCCTTTTAGGGTTTGAAACTTCTATGTGCAGAAGACCATTCGCACATAGAATGATTTGAATTTGCCCTTTTAGGGTTTGAAACCACATTCGGATGCAGGAAATACATTGTACTCCATCATTTGAATTTGCCCTTTTAGGGTTTGAAACCTTCCTGAGAAAAGAAAAATTCTTAGAAACATGGATTTGAATTTGCCCTTTTAGGGTTTGAAACTTCTCACTTTGTCTCTTGGAATCCCTCGTTTTTTCCATTTGAATTTGCCCTTTTAGGGTTTGAAACTCATGTCTTACGGTCTCTCTGGCTAGGAATGACAAATTTGAATTTGCCCTTTTAGGGTTTGAAACACAATTGCAACAGAAGAAGATATTGCAACAGAAGAAAATTTGAATTTGCCCTTTTAGGGTTTGAAACGTGTCCTATTCGTAATAAACCCATCATCTAATCCAGATTTGAATTTGCCCTTTTAGGGTTTGAAACCAGTATAGGTGTAACCAATAATGCTTCCATCATTTAATTTGAATTTGCCCTTTTAGGGTTTGAAACGAACTAATAGATAAATTAGAGTTAATAGAGCCATCCATATTTGAATTTGCCCTTTTAGGGTTTGAAACAAACAGAGTGTAACGTATAAGGTTATATAGTGAGAATTTGAATTTGCCCTTTTAGGGTTTGAAACGCAAAATTTTGATAATCTACATAAACGAGTGTCGAACTCATTTGAATTTGCCCTTTTAGGGTTTGAAACATTCATCAATCATATCATGAGTCAACTCTTTGGATTATTTGAATTTGCCCTTTTAGGGTTTGAAACCTCTTATGTTCCATCCTTTCACCACACCCAACGCACATTTGAATTTGCCCTTTTAGGGTTTGAAACATTCCGCAAACAAAAGGGATAGCAAGAGAGTTGGCTAATTTGAATTTGCCCTTTTAGGGTTTGAAACTATTTCTAATGGGGGATAAAGCACCTGCTTGAACCATTTGAATTTGCCCTTTTAGGGTTTGAAACGTTCTAAACACGCTATAGTTGTCCAAAACAGTGAATTTGAATTTGCCCTTTTAGGGTTTGAAACTGATGTTGATATTGATGTTGAGTTGAGTAGAATTTCGATTTGAATTTGCCCTTTTAGGGTTTGAAACGATGTTGCCGTATCACCAACGGGAGTTTTTTCCAGGAGATTTGAATTTGCCCTTTTAGGGTTTGAAACTCCAAGAGATGCTCCAATTAAAAAGCTGAACCACTATTTGAATTTGCCCTTTTAGGGTTTGAAACCAACGGCAACTTCTTCTTCATATCGTTTAATCGTCATTTGAATTTGCCCTTTTAGGGTTTGAAACAATTTGTGACCATTGAGAACTTGGACTTTAGGGAGTATTTGAATTTGCCCTTTTAGGGTTTGAAACCTATAGTGTGAATAAATCCGTGAAGCTAAAAGTAAATTTGAATTTGCCCTTTTAGGGTTTGAAACGAGAATACCGAGGAAAATCCTCAATAGTGATGAAAATTTGAATTTGCCCTTTTAGGGTTTGAAACTCAAAGCCGTGTACTCTTGCGTGACTTTTCCCGATGATTTGAATTTGCCCTTTTAGGGTTTGAAACGAAAAGCGTAAGTTTCAACACAGATGAACTCATGGAATTTGAATTTGCCCTTTTAGGGTTTGAAACCTGGCTTAATAAGTAGCATAAATAGCGTAATAGATATTTGAATTTGCCCTTTTAGGGTTTGAAACCTGGCTTAATAAGTAGCATAAATAGCGTAATAGATATTTGAATTTGCCCTTTTAGGGTTTGAAACAATCTACCAGTAACGGAGGATGATTCGCTTGATAGATTTGAATTTGCCCTTTTAGGGTTTGAAACTGGAACTTTCTAACGTTCATTCCAAAATACACAAGTATTTGAATTTGCCCTTTTAGGGTTTGAAACGCAGAGTTGAAACGTAAGTTAAAAAACATTGTTTATATTTGAATTTGCCCTTTTAGGGTTTGAAACTGCTTCCAGATTTTGGAAGTAAGG
>DYSC01000155.1 GCA_020726365.1 Porphyromonas sp. | reverse complement strand
CCAGCAATTCATACTGTCTGCGAATGCTTATCTGTTCATTATCAGATATTAATGCTCTAAGTTCCATTATAGACCGAGCTATTTGTGCTTTTTTTTGTGTCTAATCATCCTCCAAAAAACCACTTGTGCAACTCACCGTAATGCTTTTTGTACATTTTGTAACTATCTTCAATAATTTGCATGGCTACTTCTTTTTCGAAGAATTTTTCCACCACCACTGTTTTCTTTTCCAACTTCGTATAATCTTCAAAAAAACTCATAGTTTCCTGAATTAAATATTGTGGCAATTCCGAAATATCGTTGTAATGATTTACACTGGGGTCGCCCACTGCCACTGCTATAATTTTATCATCTGCCTCACCATTGTCCAACATGCGCATTACACCAATTACTTTTGCCTCCACAATACACATAGGCACTACTTCAATTTGAGAAAGAATAAGTATATCTAATGGATCGTGATCGTCGCAATAACTTTGTGGTATAAATCCATAGTTATGAGGATAATACATCGACGAATACAGCACTCTGTCGAGGCGCAAAAGACCACTTTCTTTATCTAATTCGTACTTCGCTCTATTGCCTTTGGGGATTTCTATAATTCCCTTAACAACATCAGATTTTTCGGTATGTGGTATTACTTGATGCCACGGATTAAAATTGTTTGCCATACTGTTTTTTCTATAAATTTTTAGTCAATAATTTGCTTAGCGTGTGTTTTGGTATTTACTTCTTTAGGACTAATAATGCGTTCAATCACACCATTTTCGTCGATAATAAATGTAGTTCGAAACATTCCCATGTAAGAGCGACCATACATCGATTTTTCGCCCCAAGTACCAAATTGTGCCGATAATTTAGTGCCGGTATCGGCAATTAAATCGAACGGAAGTTGTTGTTTTTCAATAAATTTCTGATGCGATTTTTCGCTGTCGGCACTTACACCGATTACCACATAGCCTTGTTTTTGCAAAGCTTCGTAATTATCGCGTAAGCTGCAAGCCTGAGCAGTACAACCAGGCGTATTATCTTTAGGATAAAAATACAACACTATTTTTTTTCCACTAAAATCAGATAATTTAATTTCCTTTCCATCCTGATTTCCACCCAGTATTTCGGGTGCTTTGTCTCCAATTTGTAAAACCATAATTCTTTCGTATTATTATTTTTGCAAAGTTATCGAATAATTTTTTAAAACCTGATACAAAGAACAAAATATTAAAAAGATAGTTTAACAAAAAGCGATAAAATTGTGGAAATGAACAAAAAACATTATAAAGTGCTCAAAAATCAACCTTGTGTGTAATCAAAATTCAAACTGCAATTTGTATCTTTGCACACCAAGATCAACAAATATTGACTATCATGTTCGAATTCCTCACAAACCGCCGCACTGTTCGCAACTACTCCGACAAAAAAATTGACGCAGCTTTAATTGAAAAAATACTTGAAGCCGCAGCGCAATCATCAAATACTGGTAATATGCAGACATACAGTGTAGTGGTTACTACCAACGATGAAATAAAAAAGCAATTAGTGCCTGCACATTTCAATCAGCCAATGGTAACGCAAGCGCCTGTTGTACTAACTTTTTGTGCCGATTTTAATCGTTTTTCGCAATGGTGCAAACAGCGAAATGCTAAACCCGGCTATGCAAACTTTCAGTCGTTTATGGCAGCTGCCATCGATGCAATCATTTTTGCACAAACAGTTGCTGTGGCAGCCGAAACGGCAGGGTTAGGAATTTGTTATTTGGGAACTACAACTTACAATGCTCAGGAAATTATTGAAGCCCTTCAGCTTCCGGAATTAGTGGTTCCGGTTACAACAATTACCTTAGGCTATCCCGAAGTTATTCCTCCTATTACCGACCGCCTTCCATTGCAATCGGTGGTTCATTACGAACGCTATACTGACTTCACACCCGAAAAAATTGGTGCAATTTATGCCGAAAAAGAGCAATTAGAATTTTATAAAAACTTTGTAGCCGAAAATAAGAAGGAAACATTGGCGCAGGTATTCACCGATGTACGTTACACCCGCAAAAACAACGAATTTTTCTCCGAAAAGTTCCTGAAAGCATTACAACAACAAGGATTCATGAAATAAGGAATTGGGAGGATTTAATTTTAACCTTATATGATTTTGTCCAGTTTTTCTAATTTCTAATTTATAACTTTCCTTTTCTCGTCTTGCTGTGTTTTACGCTATATGTAAAATAAATCACAAAGCCTATCGCCATCCAACCAATTAAACGAATCCATGTATCGAGCGGTAGAGAAGCCATTTGCACTAAACAAATAATCGCGCCCAATGCAGGTATTAATGGCACCCAAGGTGTTTTAAATGCACGTGGAGCATCGGGTTCGGTTTTTCGAAGTATAATAACGCCAATACTAACAATTACAAAAGCCAATAAAGTGCCTATCGAAACCATTTCACTTAATAATCCTATGGGAAAAAATCCTGCAAAGAATGCCGAAACTAACCCGGTAACAATAGTTGTAACGTGAGGCGTACGGTATTTTGGATGCACTTTAGCAAAACTTTTCCAAAGTAAGCCATCCTGAGCCATAATAAAAAATATACGTGATTGCCCCATTAACAACACAAGCACCACAGAGCTTAAACCAGCAATGGCTCCAAATTTCACAATCGGACTTAACCACAAAAGCGATGGACCAAATTTATCAATTGCAATTGCTATGGGCGCAGCTACATTCAACTCTTTGTAACTCACAATTCCAGTAAGTGTAAGACTGACAGCTATATATAAAACCGTACAAATAGCCAGCGACACCAATATGCCAATGGGCATATCTCTCTTTGGATTTATTGCTTCCTGCGAAGCTGTACTGACCGCATCGAAACCAATGTATGCAAAAAACACTACAGCTGCAGCCGAAAGTATTCCCGACATACCAAACTCACCGAATTTGCCGGTATTTTCTGGTATAAATGGCACCCAATTGGCAATGTCGATATGCGAAATGCCAAAGCCGATAAAAAGTAGAATAACAGCCACTTTAATTAATACAATGATATTGTTAAATTTTGCTGATTCTCGAATTCCAACAACCAATAAAGCCGTCATTAGTAACACTATAAATATAGCAGGGAAATTGATATAGGCGCCCGTAAAAGCCCAGCCATCGGTTCCGAAACTCAATGGACTTTGACTTATGCTATCGGGAATGTGTATGCCAAAAAAATTAAAAAAACTTACCACATACCCACTCCAACCCACAGCCACGGTTGCCGCACCGAAGAGATATTCCAAAATCAAATCCCATCCAATAATCCAAGCTATAAACTCTCCCATAGTAGCATAGCCATACGTGTAAGCACTCCCCGAAACCGGAATCATCGACGAAAACTCGGCATAGCTCAATCCTGCAAGCATACAACCTATAGCCGAAACGGCAAACGAAATGGCAACTGCCGGACCGGCATGAACTGCCGCAGCAGTACCCGTAAGCACAAAAATACCAGCACCAATAACCCCACCAACGCCAAGTAACACTAAGTTTGTGCCCGTGAGATGGCGTTTCAGCGAATTATTATTTTCCACCTCGTGCAATAAATCCGAAAGACGCTTACGTACAAAAAGATCTTTAATCATGATAATTTATTCGTTTTTTTGCAAAAATACAAAAATTTATAACTAAAACAACAAAAACACTAACATAAAAGAAGTAATGATTTAGTAACGAAT
>DYSC01000154.1:1979-3765 GCA_020726365.1 Porphyromonas sp. | reverse complement strand
AAAGAAAGCGTGTCAGCTGCTTCGCTTCAGACTCTCTTTCTTTCTGCCAAAACTACTTGTAATTCATTCACGAATTTTTCAAAATCTTCCGAATGGAATTTAGAGTAATTCATTTGTTTACAAACATTTATTATGCGTTTGAAATAGTCCATTACATCAACAAATCCATTGAAATCAAAATTTGCATGGCAAATATCCATTACTAAATTCAGCATAAATTCCTGTCGCTCAAGTGGCGTAACAGCATCAATTTTATCAAATGCATCTTGTTGAAGAATCACAAAGTCAATTACTTCCGATTTCCAAAATGTAATGTGATAATCAACAGGAACTCCATCGTCGCCCAAAATATTGATTTGCTCCTGTACTTCTTTTCCGCGTTGCAATATGGTTTTCATGTCATTCACCATACTTGTCCAGTTTGGCGAAATGCGTTTCGAAATATATTCTTCAAATTCAGGATATTCGATGTATTTTGAATAGCTATCAATTGGATTTACAGCCGGATAACGTTTGCGGTCAGCACGCGCTTGCTCCAATGCAAAGAAGCAGCGAGCAGCTTTTTTAGTTCCTTCGGTTACAGGCTCTTTCAGGTTACCACCTGCCGGCGAAACTGTTCCTATAAAGGTAATAGAACCTGTTTGTCCGTTTTTTAAATATACATAACCTGCACGACTGTAGAACGTTGCGATAATTGCCGATAAGTCCATAGGGAATGCATCCTGACCCGGAAGTTCTTCCATGCGGTTACTCATTTCACGAAGTGCTTGTGCCCAACGGGAAGTAGAATCTGCCATCATCAACACGCGCAAGCCCATAGCTCGATAGTATTCCGAAATGGTCATGGCAGTATAAACCGAAGCCTCACGCGATGCAACCGGCATATTCGAAGTATTGGCAATAATAATAGTACGTTCCATCAATTTTCGTCCCGTATGTGGGTCTTCCAACTCAGGGAATTCAACAAATATTTCTACCACCTCGTTGGCGCGTTCGCCACAAGCAGCAATGATGACAATATCGGCTTCGGCTTGTTTCGAAATGGCGTGTTGCATAACCGTTTTTCCTGTTCCAAATGGGCCTGGAATAAATCCTGTTCCACCTTCAACAATTGGGTTGGCAGTATCAATGGTTCGAACACCGGTTTCGAGCAATTTAAACGGACGTGGTTTTTCGGTATGTACGGTGATGGCTTTTTTAACCGGCCATTTTTGTACCATAGTAATGGCGTGTTCTTTACCGTCGGCATCTACAATCACAGCTATTGTATCGAGAATTTTAAATTCACCAGCGGCAACTATTGACTTTACAGTACAAAAACCTTCCATTTTGAATGGAACCATAATTTTGTGTGGTTGAAAGTTTTCGTCCACTTCGCCCAACCACGTTCCAGCTTCCACTTTATCACCAACTTTGGCAATGGGTTTAAAACTCCAAAGTTTATCTGTATCAAGCGGATAGTTGTATTCGCCACGTTGCAAAAATATTCCTGTCAATTTGTCGAGGTCATTTTGCAAACCATCGTAATTGCGCGAAAGCAATCCCGGTCCAAGTGTAACTTCGAGCAAATGTCCCATAAATTCTACATCGTTGCCTACTTTCAAGCCGCGTGTGCTTTCAAAAACCTGCACATAAACGTCTTTGCCGACCACTTTCAGTACCTCGGCCATCAGTTTTTGAGCGTCCAACTCGATATAAGCAATTTCGTTTTGCGAAACGGGACCATCAACTTCCACCGTTACCAAGTTCGAAATAATTCCTTTAACTTTTCCTTTTGTTGACATAA
>DYSC01000154.1:0-1879 GCA_020726365.1 Porphyromonas sp. | reverse complement strand
TTTCAAATTTCACTCCCTCTTTCATTCCCACAAGCAATTCACGGAAAATTTGCGTTCCATTTTCTACTGAAAGTGGTTTCCAGCGTTCGAGCATTTCTATTTTGAGTACGTAAGCCAATACTTTTTCAATGGAGAAATAATTGAAAAAAGTATTTTCTTCGAGCCATCCCCATTTCAAAGCATCTATTTTTTTTTCGCGTTCGAGCAAATCATTTTCTTCGGCAATACGCAACACTAGGTCTAAATGGTCAAAAATACCGGCTAATCCAAAATCGCGTGCATTGCTGTTTTTCAGGGCAATGGCAATTTCGTTGCTACCAATTACTAATAGTCGTTGGTCAAAACCATGCTTGCGACAAGCAGTTGCAGTAAGTATATTGTTGATATTTAGGTTGAACTCGTACCATGTACTCAAAAATTTATTGCTATTTTGCATAGCATATTCATAATACAAACTCGCTAATTGGTCTTCGTTCGAAATACCTTCGTTATTTGCTTTTTGGTTATCCAAAGTTTGATAAAACACATGAAAATAGGAAAGTAATCTATCGTCTTTGGGGTTTTCAACTTCTTGCAAAAGAGCAATAAGTTGCTCCCAATCAGCGGCATTGAGGTTCCCAAGTTTATTTAATTCGGCTTCTTTATTATTGAGAGAAGCCAAAAAATTTATATTGTCGTATTTAGCAAAAATAAGTTTCAATAAATCGGCATCTGCGGCTGACAATTGCTCCAGCAATTCGATTTTCAAATCGAACAACGAAGTGCTTATTTTTAAATCTTCGGCTTGTATATCGGGTAATCCCGCAATAAGGTAGTAATAATTCATTTTAAAAAAGCATTTCTACTAATTTGGGACGTAAAAATTCTTTGAAATAAGCAATGAACTCGGCATCGCCAAAGGTGATTTTGTAACCTTCTTTTTCGGGAGTAATCGCAAAATCGGCTTTAACACCATTTGCTTCGGTAATTTTTACACCTTTGCTCAAAAGTTCTTTTGCATTTGCCAAAAAGTAGTCAGTCAGTGTTTTAGCATCATTGGCTTCGATGGTTATCGATTGGTTTCTACCCCATTCCTGCACCAAACTGAGTATGGTTTTTTGCATAAATGCTTTGTCGGAGGTTGCAGCTTTAACCGAAGCCGAAACAATGGAGCCACAAATTAAGTCGGTTATTTCAGATTTCAACGCATTTACCGCTTGTTGCGCAAATAGTTTTAATTCCGATTGTGTGTTTTTGGTCAATTCAGCCGATTTAGCCTGTGCTTCAGCAATAATTTTCTGAGCTTGAGCCTCTGCCTGCGCCTTTATTTCCTCTGCCTCTGCTGTGGCTTTTGCAACTATGGTTTTTGCCTCTTCGTTCCCTTTTTCAACACCTTCGAGGTAAATTTTGTCGGTAAGTTCCTGCAATTTTGTATTCATGATTTTACTTTTATGCTAATGAGTTGCAAATTTAGTATTTTAAATAATATAATGTAAGATTTTTGGGAAAATTTATTAGTATTTTAAAAAGTATCCATTTAAAGTATGAAATCAATATGCTTTTATTAAATTTTAACACTCTGAAATATCAAGATCTGTTATTCTTTTTTTTTGTAGGGTTAAACATCAAATTTATTGTAAATCCAATAAATAATAAACCTGCGAAAATGGAAGCCTGTCAAGTTTCACAAGGTTGTTGTATTTTTGCTTATTCATAAACATAGCAATCTTTGTTGATTTATCATCAGCGGATGAAGACAAAAATTGAACTTGAAATCATTGAACTGGAAGGGGAAATAGAATGATTTGGAACGATGAAAACAAATTATGATAAGGAAATAGATTATTCCATATCATTACTGGAAAATATCGATAAGGTGTTAATGTGCTCATTTTTAGAG
>DYSC01000153.1 GCA_020726365.1 Porphyromonas sp. | reverse complement strand
GGTCCTTCGTTGAATATCCTTATCAAATTAATGAGTATGGTTTCTATTGTAATGGCAGGTTTAACCGTGGCTTGGAGCTTGTTATAATTTGAAACAACTAAATTGCTTTAATAGATTTGAAAAATTACGTATTTTTGATAAGAAATAATTTAATTAGGCTTTTTAAAATTTAGAAATAATAAAGAGAGGAACTTCAAATTTTGAAGTTCCTCTCTTTCGTTTATTCTGAATAAACATTTTGATAGACAATTGATTGTAATTAAAATTTGTGGGTTTTTGAAGTGATTTTTTAACTTTATTTTAATCGTTTGATATAAACTAAAACTGAGTTGTAGGGTGGAATATATTCATTTCCTTTAATGCCATAACCAATATACCAAGGGATTATTGCTATTGCTGAATCATTTTTGGATAAATTTAAAAGGACCTCTTCAACACCATTGATAATTTGTTTTTTTCCGATAACAAGTGTTTTTGTTTCGTTGAATAAAAGTTTATTTTGAAGCGAATATACTTTATAGTCAATTTCACAACTTTCGCCCTGAATAGGTTTGTTATTTTTGTTATTAGCCATAGATGTTTTATACCATAATCCCGAATTAGATTTTTTAAAATCAATACCAGATTTCTTAACAAAATTTGCTAAGATACTATCTTCACCCAAAATTAGTTTTTCATTTACCAACTGCAATGAAACGGCACTACTATCCATTTCAGTCGCTTTATTAGAAGGCAATTGCGGCGCCTGTCGGGTACACGCAATAGCTGTAAAAAGGAATAAAACAGCCGTAATTGCAAATCTGTTCACTTGTTAATCAGTTAATTGGTTTTCAAACTATTCAAACCCTTCATCCGTCAGCTGACGGACAAACTCTATCTGATATTGGCAATACTTATAATATCGGAAAATACACCGGCAGCTGTTACACTTGCACCAGCTCCATAACCTTTAATCATCATTGGGAATTCGTTGTAACGTTCGGTGGTAATCAGGATTATATTATTACTTCCCTGCAAATCGTAAAACGGATGCAAACTATCCACTTCCTGAAGCCCGACATTGCATTTACCCATTTCCATAGTAGCCACAAAACGCCAACGTTTACCCACTTCGGCCAATTTGGTACGTTTTTCTTCGAACTCGGCATCGAGTTCCGAAATATTATTCCAAAAATCATCCAAACTTCCGGCAAAATATTTATCAGGAATAAATAAGTTTTTAACCACATCTTCCTGTTCTACTTTATAACCGGCTTCGCGCGCTAAAATTACCAATTTACGAATTACATCTTTTCCACTAAGATCTATACGTGGGTCGGGTTCTGCAAATCGCGCTTCTTTTGCCATTAAGATAGCCTTACTCAATGGAATTTCGGCACTTATGGTGTTAAAAATAAAGTTCAGTGTACCCGATAAAACAGCTTGCAATTTTTGAATTTCGTCACCACTATTCATCAAGCTATTCATGGTATTGATAATTGGCAGACCTGCTCCCACATTGGTTTCGAACAGGTATTTCACTCCACGACGACGAGCAGATTCTTTGAGTTCGACGTAGTTGGAAAATTCCGACGAAGCTGCAATTTTATTGGCAGCTACTACCGAAATATTATTTTGAATCATAGCATGATACAAGTCGGCAATTTCGGGACTCGCTGTACAATCTACAAAAACAGAGTTGAAGATATTCATATTCAGAATTTCGTCGCGTATACTTTCGGGTGATGCAGGAACACCGTTTTGAATTACTAATTCAGAATAATTTGTCAAATCAATTCCATTGCGGTCGAATAGCATTTTATCGACCGTTGCAATTCCAACAACTTTTATTTTAAGACTGTTTTGAGCCATTAACTTAGGTTGTTGTTGTTTAATTTGCTCCAATAAACTACCACCAACAGTTCCGGTACCAACTAAGAAAATATTTAGCACCTGATATTCGGATAAGAAAAACGAATCGTGAATAACATTTAACGCTTTGCGTAATGACTTGCGGTCGGTTACAAACGATATATTCGTTTCGGAAGCACCTTGCGCACATGCCACCACGTTAATACCGTTACGACCCAATGTTCCGAAAAGTTTTCCGGCTATACCGGGTGTACGTTTCATACTATCACCAACAATTGCCACAGTAGCTAAATCATTTTCGGCTGCAATGGTATCAATTTCACCCTGCGATATTTCAATCTCAAACTCTTCCTGCAACACTTTTACAGCCAACTCGCTATCAGCATTACGAACACCTATCGAAGTAGTATTTTCTGACGAAGCCTGCGAAACAAAGAATACACTGATGCCGTTTTTGGCCAACACCTTAAAAATACGATGGTTAACACCAATAACGCCCACCATACCAAGCCCCTGAATGGTAACAAGTGATGTATCATTTATCGACGAAATTCCTTTAATTGCTTTTGCAGGTAGACCTGCTTTCTCTTGCGAAATATAGGTTCCGGCAACTGAAGGATTAAATGTGTTTTTAATCACTACCGGAATATTCTTATGAAAAACAGGGAATATTGTAGGTGGGTAAATTACTTTTGCTCCAAAATTGCAAAGCTCCATCGCTTCGCTAAAGCTCAATTTTTCAATAACATACGAACTCGAAATAACACGCGGATCGGCAGTCATAAACCCATCTACATCTGTCCAAATTTCGAGAATAGAAGCATCTAAAGCTGCTGCAATAATGGCTGCTGTATAATCGGAACCGCCACGACCTAAATTAGTTATATAATTCGTTTTGCTATCCGTTGAAATAAATCCACCGCAAACTACAATTTTTTCTACTTTGGCAAACTTGCTTTTTATGGCAATGTTTGTATTTTCAAAATCAACAATGTGCTTGTTAAATTGATTTACTGTTTTAATAAAAGTTTTTGAGTCGTAATGCACAGCATCCTGAATGGCTGCTGCAATAATTACGGAAGAAATGGACTCGCCGTAACTAACGAGCGTATCGATAATTTTGGTTGAAGTATCTTTAATCAAATATATTCCGCGAAGAATATTAGCAAGGTCATTAAAAAGGGTATTTACCTGTGTTTGCACCTGAGTTTTCAGGTTTTCGGCAACAAGCGTTTCAATTACATCATTGTGACGCGTAAGCATCGACTGATATTCAGCAATATACGTTTCATCGCCACTTGCAGCCAGTTCCGACACTTTGTAGAGTTGATCTGTAACACCCGAAAATGCTGAAACAACAACAATTATAGGCTCACTTTGCGCTTCTACAATTTTTTTGACACTCATGATGCCGTTGACAGAACCTACGGACGTTCCACCAAATTTAAGTACTTTCATTTTAATTTTATTTTATGAGTTTATTTTTTTTCAAAGCAAATTAACTACTTGTTGTTATTTTTCAAACATACAACTGTTTTGAACAGCAAAATAGCATTAAAATTTAACTTTGATTTTTGCGACTGCAATATTAGCAAATTTTTAGCAATAAAGCGTTTTAAAAGGGGCGTTTTTTAAATAAAGAGTTGCATCTTTACGAAAATTAAACTACTTTTGCAGCGCTTTTGGAAGAATATACTTTTTCTGACAAACAATACTTTAAAGTTAATGGTTCTGTAGCTCAGCTGGATAGAGCAACGCCCTTCTAAGGCGTGGGTCATGGGTTCGAATCCCGTCAGAATCACAAAAACAATTGTCAAGTATCGACAATTTAAAGACAAACCATTCTAAATTATTGATTTGGAGTGGTTTTTTGCATTGAAATGCAAGCTTATCTTTTTTCCAAAAGTGAGTTGTGTTATTA
>DYSC01000152.1 GCA_020726365.1 Porphyromonas sp. | reverse complement strand
ATTGATATTCAACACATAACTATTTATTTAATCCCTTCTACAATAGAATTGTGCGTATATTCAAAAAGTGTATTGAAGTCGGTTTCGGCAACTGTAATTGGTTGGTGAACAGTGAAAGTAATACGGTTAAACATGCCGAGTGGAAAATTTCCGTATTTGAATACCTTCCACGAATTATTAATTGTAACGGGTATCACAACTGCACTTGGGGCATATTTACACAAAATCTTTAAACCATTGGATGCAAATTCTTTGGGTTTACCATCGCGGGTACGAGTTCCTTCGGGGTAAATTATAGTGGAGCGTTTGTGAAGTTCAATATATTCGCCCATCTGCTTCATTAATGGCAACGCTTGTTTGGGTTCTTTGCGGTCGATAAGCACCGAACCACCATGTCGCAGATTAAATGAAATGCTCGGAATATTTTTGCCTAACTCAATTTTACTAACAAATTTAGGATGAAATTTACGAAAAAACCAAGCCATACCTACAATATCGAAAGTTCCCTGATGGTTAGCCACAAATATGATCGGTTTCCCGGTAGGAATAAGCTTTATGTTTTCGCATTTTGAGCGTGAAAATAAAAAGTTTAGAGTACGTATTAAAAAAAAATCGAGAATATCAACACTAACTTTATGTGCTTGATAACCAAATAAATGAAAACTAATCCACTGAATTGGGTGAAAAAGAATAAGTGAAAATATAAACCAGAAATAGGCTAATATAGAGAATGGTATTGCTAATAGTTTCTTCATTTTACCTGAAATTTTTTAGCAAAAGTACTATAAATGTTTCAAATTTACTGCTATTCCTTATGTTTGTTTAGTGTTTTTTGACCATTTCTTTTCGGTATAAATTATAATGACTGCTTATTTTTTTGTACTTTTGTTGCAATTTTCAACTAATATTTTTATGAGTATTGAATTAAGTGAACAAGAACAGTTCAGACGTCAAAGTTTGACCGAATTACGCAATCTCGGCATCGATCCTTATCCTGCCGCACTGTATGCAACCGATGCCTATTCGACCGATATAAAAACTGAATTTAAAGACGAAGAAAGTGGAAATTCTGTGTGCATTGCCGGACGTATTATGAGTCGCCGCATAATGGGGAAAGCCTCATTCATGGAGTTACAGGATTCTAAAGGGCGTATTCAGGTATATGTTAGTCGCGACGATATAAGTACCGAAGCGCAACCCGAAATGTACAACACGGTATTCAAAAAACTATTGGATATCGGTGATTTTATCGGAATTAAAGGTTATGTTTTTCGTACGCAAATGGGCGAAATAAGTGTTCATGCTCAGGAACTTACCGTGTTGAGTAAATCGCTTCGTCCGCTACCAATTGTAAAATACAAAGATGGTGTAGCTTTCGATGCGTTTGACGACCCTGAACAACGCTATCGTCAGCGCTACGTAGACCTTGTAGTAAACGAAGGCGTTAAAGATATTTTTCTGAAACGTACCAAAGTGTATCAATCGATGCGCGATTATTTCAATGCCGAAGGTTATATTGAAGTTGAAACACCTATTTTGCAATCCATTCCGGGTGGAGCTTCGGCTCGTCCGTTTATAACGCATCACAATGCGTTGGATATACCGCTTTATTTGCGTGTTGCCGACGAATTGTACCTCAAACGGCTGATTGTGGGTGGTTTCGAAGGCGTGTACGAATTCTCGAAAAACTTTCGCAACGAAGGCATGGATCGTACGCACAATCCGGAATTTACTGCTATGGAAATATATGTAGCCTATAAGGACTACAACTGGATGATGACATTTACTGAAAATATGATTGAAAAAATCTGCATAGATGTAAATGGAACGAATGAAATTACGGTCGGCGATAAAATTATTAGTTTTAAAACCCCGTTCAAACGTATTACCATGATTGATGCCATCAGGGAACATACCGGAATTGACATCAATGGTATGGACGAAGTACAATTGCGCGAGGTTTGTAAATCGTTGCATATCGAAGCCAACGAAACCATGGGCAAAGGCAAGTTGATTGACGAAATTTTTGGTGGAAAATGTGAAGGAAATTACATACAACCCACATTTATAACTGATTATCCCCGCGAAATGTCGCCGCTTTGCAAGCGCCATCGCGATAATCCCGAACTTACTGAACGTTTCGAATTGATGGTAAACGGAAAAGAATTGGCTAATGCCTATTCCGAATTGAACGACCCCATTGATCAGTTAGGACGTTTTCAAGAACAATTAAAACTAAGCGAAAAAGGCGACGATGAAGCCATGTTTATAGATATGGATTTTGTGCGTTCGTTGGAATATGGTATGCCGCCAACTTCGGGTATGGGAATTGGTATGGACCGTCTTGTAATGCTTATGACCGGACAAACAACAATTCAGGAAGTGCTCTTTTTCCCACAAATGAAACCTGAAAAAGTAGCTAAGAAAGATAGTCCTGACAAATTTATCGAACTGGGTATTCGTGCTGAATGGGCTGATGTATTGATAAAAATAGGAATTCTAACCCCTGAGGCGTTGAAAGGTTTAAATACCAATAAATTGCATCAAGATATTTGTGGATATAATAAGAAACAAAAATTAGAATTGAAAAATCCGACCAAAGAAGAAGTGGAAGCATGGTTTAAAAGTTTGTAAGGTTTATAAAGTTTAAAGTTATAACGTCTTTGTTTTTGTGTCTGAAAAAAAAATGAACGAAAAAAGTAAAATAGCAATTTTAGGAGGTGGTAGTTGGGCAACAGCTATTGCCAAAATTGCGTTGGTAAATGCAACTGAAATTAACTGGTATATGCGCAGGCAGGATCAGATAGATGAATTTTTGCGTTTAAGCAAGAATCCATCGTATCTTACCGGAGTAAAATTCGATACTGACCGCATAAATTTTACAAGTAATATTAATCATGTAGTGGCTACATCGGATATTCTGATTTTAGCCACGCCATCACCATTTCTGAAACAGCACCTCAAAAAGCTGAAACGCAAGTTAGACCGGAAAATTATTGTTACTGCTATCAAAGGTATTGTACCCGACGAAAACATGATTGTGTCGGATTATTTCGAAGAGTACTATAATGTACCGAAAGAAAATATCATGGTGCTGGCAGGTCCTTGTCATGCCGAGGAGGTAGCACTCGAGCGACTTTCGTACTTAACCATTGGTTGTTCCGACCGAGACAAAGCGCGTATGTTGGCGCAGCGTTTTACAACCAGCTTTGTACGTACATCTATAAGCGACGATATTTTGGGAATTGAGTACTCATCGGTTATGAAAAATATTTACTCCATAGCCGCTGGTATTTGTAATGGTTTAAAATATGGCGATAACTTTCAGGCTGTGCTTATTTCGAATGCTATACAGGAAATTAGCCGTTTTTGTAATGCTGTAAATCCACTTCATCGTGATATAAACGAGCCAGCTTATTTGGGTGACTTGTTGGTAACTGCATATTCAAATTTTAGTCGTAACCGCTTGTTTGGCACTATGATAGGAAAGGGTTATTCGGTAAAAACAGCGCAAATGGAAATGGAAATGATAGCCGAAGGCTATTATGCTACCAAATGTATTTACGAAATAAACGAAAAATACCGTATCGAAATGCCTATAGTAGATGCCATTTACGAAATTCTATACAATCGCTCCTCGCCAATTTTAGAAATACGTAAACTTACAGAGAGGTTGAAGTAAAAAAAATATTTTGCACAAATGAGTAAACAACTGACTATCGCCTTGGTGGCGCACGATAACCGCAAAGCCGATATGGTGGAGTGGGCATTGCACAATGCCGACTTAATGATTACCAGTTCG
>DYSC01000151.1 GCA_020726365.1 Porphyromonas sp. | reverse complement strand
GAGTTCTGCTGGGAGTGCTGAAAGTTTCAAACCCTATAAGGGCAATGTTCAAATCAGCAAAAGTAGGGGCAGTTTCCACCGCCTCTACAACGTTTCAAACCCTATAAGGGCAATGTTCAAATTACCACAAAGGAAGATGTACTTAGAGAGTATCTATGTTTCAAACCCTATAAGGGCAATGTTCAAATGTTTGAGTTCCATTTATTTGCAATTCCCCGTCTTAGGTTTCAAACCCTATAAGGGCAATGTTCAAATAAGCCGTTAATGGCTGAAATAGCAAATCATCTCTAGTTTCAAACCCTATAAGGGCAATGTTCAAATGGAATGTTTGTGGTGCTGGTTGTTTGCAAAATTGGTTTCAAACCCTATAAGGGCAATGTTCAAATTTTATTAGATTTATCTTCTCTATTGTCTGAAATGTGTTTCAAACCCTATAAGGGCAATGTTCAAATCAGCAAAAATTCTATGTTTTTTGTAGCGTTTGAGCAGTTTCAAACCCTATAAGGGCAATGTTCAAATAGTTCATATCCTTTTTTAGCACCCACCATTGCACCAAGTTTCAAACCCTATAAGGGCAATGTTCAAATAGCTTGTACTTGTGGTGTTGGGTTTAGTACAGATGGGTTTCAAACCCTATAAGGGCAATGTTCAAATAATAGAGCTGTGGAGGTTATTTTGAGGTATTATGTTTCAAACCCTATAAGGGCAATGTTCAAATCAACTACCTTGCAGTATACGATGGTTACACCAAAGGGTTTCAAACCCTATAAGGGCAATGTTCAAATCACGAAAGTGGTTACCATGGGTGGTGCGACATTTGGGTTTCAAACCCTATAAGGGCAATGTTCAAATTGAGCGTTTAACACAACAGCAAATTATTTGCAAGTTTCAAACCCTATAAGGGCAATGTTCAAATAGTCCGTTTACCCAAAGGAGTTTAGATTTATTTAGTTTCAAACCCTATAAGGGCAATGTTCAAATCTACAGCTACAAGCCAACAAGAGATAGACCAGCGTTTCAAACCCTATAAGGGCAATGTTCAAATGGTCTTGGGAATGTTGGTAGCACGATTGAAAAATGTTTCAAACCCTATAAGGGCAATGTTCAAATGCCGTTAGTTTTTGCCATTTAATCCCCCTTATACTTCAGTTTCAAACCCTATAAGGGCAATGTTCAAATAGTGTCGGAAGTTGTTGAGTTTGTGGCACTTTTTTGTTTCAAACCCTATAAGGGCAATGTTCAAATTGATTCAAAAATTAACAAAAGAAGAAGAAGTAAGTTTCAAACCCTATAAGGGCAATGTTCAAATAACAGAACTGCCCATGTTGTTCGTAACTTTAAATTCGTTTCAAACCCTATAAGGGCAATGTTCAAATGTTCCTGAGCGAGATGGCTTTGTGGCAATTGTGTAGTTTCAAACCCTATAAGGGCAATGTTCAAATCCATCTTCTATTCCTTTCTTTTGATGCTTTAACGGTTTCAAACCCTATAAGGGCAATGTTCAAATCTTTGTAGCCTTTTGCTTTTGTTTTTTCCACTAAGTTTCAAACCCTATAAGGGCAATGTTCAAATCTTCCAAGCTGTTCCCAATCACTTAAGGTATCCTCAGGTTTCAAACCCTATAAGGGCAATGTTCAAATGAATGGGATTCGACAAATTCTGACATTCCACACAGTTTCAAACCCTATAAGGGCAATGTTCAAATGATGGTGCAACCAATGTTGTTAGCGAAATTCCCGGTTTCAAACCCTATAAGGGCAATGTTCAAATTGTCAACAATTCGCACGGTTAGAGCATCTCTCCAAGCGTTTCAAACCCTATAAGGGCAATGTTCAAATACTTTCATCTTTTTTGTCTATATGCACATTCTTAAGTTTCAAACCCTATAAGGGCAATGTTCAAATACCTCGCAGCCATCCAACGAAATTAGTTCGCTTGGTTTCAAACCCTATAAGGGCAATGTTCAAATATCCATTGAACAGAAATGGAAAGCAAATGAGGAATGGTTTCAAACCCTATAAGGGCAATGTTCAAATTATGATTAGATGTGTAAAGCTTTATTTGTCGGAGTTTCAAACCCTATAAGGGCAATGTTCAAATATCAAAATTTTATCTGCATTAAGCACAATCTTTTGTTTCAAACCCTATAAGGGCAATGTTCAAATATTCTTCTTCATTCATTTTTTTACACTCCTCTTATAGTTTCAAACCCTATAAGGGCAATGTTCAAATGCGTTGTGAGTTCACGCTCCTATTCTTGTGTCAAGTTTCAAACCCTATAAGGGCAATGTTCAAATGATAAATTCTCTTTCGGTTTGTGCCATAAACCCAGTTTCAAACCCTATAAGGGCAATGTTCAAATTAGTGTTATTCTTGCTATGCTCTCTTCTTTTGTGACGTTTCAAACCCTATAAGGGCAATGTTCAAATCTACATCATCCTTGGTTCTGTTGCGATTATCTTGTTTCAAACCCTATAAGGGCAATGTTCAAATAAAAATATGTTAGGTGAGGGCAAGACTGCGAATCGTTTCAAACCCTATAAGGGCAATGTTCAAATCGATGTGGTGGCTCTTGTAGTTTGTGGACTAAAGTTTCAAACCCTATAAGGGCAATGTTCAAATATATCATATTGTTGTTCTTCTATATCTACATCAAGTTTCAAACCCTATAAGGGCAATGTTCAAATCCATTTATTATTTTTGTATATCCATTTGAGTTCACGTTTCAAACCCTATAAGGGCAATGTTCAAATACACTATATGTTCTATTATGCTCAATGAAAAGGATGTTTCAAACCCTATAAGGGCAATGTTCAAATCAAAATCAAAATCATTAAATTCAAATGTTTGATTGTTTCAAACCCTATAAGGGCAATGTTCAAATCTATTTTTTATTTTAGAAACAAAGGTTTTAAAAGTTTCAAACCCTATAAGGGCAATGTTCAAATCAGCGGAGGTTGTTAATGGGACTGTGCCAAGAAAGGGTTTCAAACCCTATAAGGGCAATGTTCAAATCATGAATAGCGTTGAATTGGCTGAAACGCTTGGAAGTTTCAAACCCTATAAGGGCAATGTTCAAATCAAACTTCTGCACAACTACTGTTTTATACCCCTTGTTTCAAACCCTATAAGGGCAATGTTCAAATTTCCTCCATCAAGGTGGAAAACAGGAAAAGGTCTAGGTTTCAAACCCTATAAGGGCAATGTTCAAATATCTCGCCCTAAGTCGCCAACTACCGCAAGGATAGTTTCAAACCCTATAAGGGCAATGTTCAAATAATCCTAAAGGATGAAATCTGATTTCTCTTTTTCATGTTTCAAACCCTATAAGGGCAATGTTCAAATTGTTTAGCGTATTTATACTTATGTGATTTTCACATAGTTTCAAACCCTATAAGGGCAATGTTCAAATTTGTTTTGGGTGCAATCGTATCCTTAATATTGAGTCGTTTCAAACCCTATAAGGGCAATGTTCAAATTAACCGACTTTGTTGAGGGCGGTGAAAATGGTGTGGAGTTTCAAACCCTATAAGGGCAATGTTCAAATGACATGAGCATTGATGGGCAGTGGAAAAGCATAGAATGTTTCAAACCCTATAAGGGCAATGTTCAAATATTTCGTCTTTGTCTCCACCGTTTGTTTTTCCTAGTTTCAAACCCTATAAGGGCAATGTTCAAATTCCATTGGTCAAAGTTTTAGTAAAATTGTTGGAGGTTTCAAACCCTATAAGGGCAATGTTCAAATATAAATATATTAAATAAAGAGACTGGCAGATGGAGGTTTCAAACCCTATAAGGGCAATGTTCAAATAGCAAACAAATTGCTATTTTTC
>DYSC01000150.1 GCA_020726365.1 Porphyromonas sp. | reverse complement strand
CTTTTCAATTAATATAAACACAGGACTAAAAATATCTATAATTTTTCTTTCAAAAACTTTCCGGTGTACGAGTTCTCGCATGCAACAATGCCTTCGGGTGTACCTTCGAAGACCAACGCTCCACCTTTGTCGCCTCCTTCGGGACCAATATCAATGATGTGGTCGGCGCATTTTATCACTTCGGCATTGTGTTCGATAATAATCACCGTATGTCCTTTGGCAATAAGTGCATCTAATGCTTTGAGAAGCGTTTTTATATCGTGAAAATGAAGTCCTGTGGTAGGTTCATCGAAAATAAAAATAGTTGGTTCCGGCTTTTCGTTAGCCAAAAACGAAGCTAACTTTATGCGCTGACTCTCGCCTCCCGACAAAGTATTGCTGGATTGTCCGAGTTTTACATAGCCAATACCAACATCTTGAAGTGGTTTCAGGCGTTTTACAATTTTCTTTTCGGTAGAAGTTCCGGCATGTTCGCCAAAAAATTCAATAGCCTGATTCACGGTCATTTCCAACACATCGAAAATATTTACTCCACGATATTGTACATCCAAAATGTCTTGTTTGAAGCGTTTGCCATGGCAATGTTCACATTCGAGCACAAGGTCGGCCATAAACTGCATTTCCACGGTTATTGTTCCTTCGCCCTGACATTCCTCGCAGCGTCCGCCTTCGGTATTGAACGAAAAGTGCGATGCCGAATAGCCCATTTGTTTCGAAAGCTGTTGGTCGGCAAATAGTTTACGAATCTCGTCGTAAGCTTTTATGTAGGTTACCGGATTCGAGCGCGACGAGCGACCAATGGGGTTCTGATCCACAAACTCCACGTCTTTGGCCAATTGCATGGATCCACGCAGCGCACCAAACTGACCTGTACGGTTTGCTACGCCACCGTAATGCTTTTTCAGCGCAGCGTAAAATACATTGCGCACCAGCGACGATTTTCCCGAACCACTCACACCGGTAACTACCGTCATCACATTCAGTGGAAATTTAACATCAATGCCTTTCAGGTTATTTTCGCGCGCACCAACAATTTCGATGTAATTATTCCATTTTCGGCGATGTTCGGGTACATCAATGGTTTCATCGCCCAATAAATATTTAAGAGTAAATGAGTTTTCGACCTCACCCCCAGCTCCTCTCCTTGAGGAGAGGGGGGCAGTGCTGAGCATTAGAGGGACACCTGCATACACCACTTCTCCTCCTTTTCGTCCTGCAAACGGACCAATATCAATCAGATAATCGGCTGCGTGCATAATTTCTTCATCGTGTTCTACCACTACCACCGTATTCCCAAGATCGCGGAGTTGTTTGAGTACTTTTATAAGTAAATGCGTATCGCGCGAATGCAAACCAATACTTGGTTCGTCCAGAATATACAACGAACCCACCAAACTGCTTCCAAGTGAAGTTGCCAGATTAATACGCTGACTTTCACCTCCTGAAAGTGAATTGGAAAGTCTATTCAACGTCAAATAACCCAAACCCACATTTAACAAAAACTGAATGCGGCTGTTTATTTCTATCAAAAGGCGTTTGGCGACCGCTGCATCGTGTTCGTCTAACCACATTGTGTCAAAAAAATCTTTTAATGCAGTAATAGGCATAAGCACTAATTCCGAAATGGATTTTCCGTCAATTTTCACATAACCTGCTTCCTTTTTAAGTCGACTTCCTTTACAATCGGGGCAAACGGTTTTGCCACGGTAACGAGCCAACATCACGCGGTATTGAATTTTATACTGATTATCTTCAAGCATTTTGAAAAACGAATTCAATCCTTCGAAATATTTATTTCCTGTCCAAAGTAATGCGCGTTGTGCATCAGTTAGTTCGTAAAATGGTTTGTGAATAGGAAAATCAAACTTATCGGCATTGTAAATCAATTGTTTTTTGTATTCGCCCATCACTTCGCCACGCCAGCACATTACGGCATCTTCGTAAATCGAAAGCGTTTTATTAGGAATAACCAAATCTTCGTCGATACCGATAACGCGTCCGAAACCTTCGCAGGTGGGACAGGCACCGAGCGGACTATTAAAGCTGAAAGTGTGCACCGAAGGCGTTTCGAACAGCATGCCATCGGTTTCGAAGCTTTTCGAGAAACTCAATCTTGCTCCCCTCTCCCCATGGGTTGGGGGTGAGGTATACAGGATACAGTTTCCTTTTCCTTCAAAAAATGCTGTTTCGACCGAATCGGTTAGGCGGCTGATGCCCGTTTGGGTACGGTCAACGGTAAGGCGGTCGATAACTAATGCTACAGATGGATTTTTGTCGAGAACGGCTTCATTATCAATTGCTTCCTGAATGCGCACAATTTCACCATCTACTTCCACGCGACTAAATCCCTGCATCATCAGGCTTTGTAATTCACCTTTTAATGTGCGATTATCAGCGGGAATCACAGGAGCCAACACCAACATGCGTGTATCGTCCGGAAATTGCAATGCCGCTTCTACCACATCGTCGGCTTCGTGCTTTTTTACTACATCACCACTTATGGGCGAATAGGTTTTGCCAATGCGTGCATAAAGCAATTTGATATACTCGTAAATTTCGGTAGAAGTTCCCACCGTTGAACGTGGATTGCGTGTATTTACCTTTTGTTCGATGGCAATAGCGGGTGGAATGCCTTTTATGAAATCAACTTCGGGCTTACTCATACGCCCCAGAAACTGACGAGCGTACGATGATAAACTTTCCACATAGCGGCGTTGCCCTTCGGCATACAGCGTATCGAAAGCCAATGATGACTTTCCGGAGCCCGATAAGCCGGTAATTACTACCAGCTTATTGCGTGGAATTTCTACATCAATATTTTTGAGATTGTGCACACGGGCACCTTTTATTTGAATACTTCCTTTGTCGGACATCACGTTATTTACAATTAATTCATTTACCATCCGTCAGTGGACGGACAAGTTTTACCATTTTGATAAAAAAAAGTAAATTGAAATCCACAAAGGTACAAAATTGCAGTCGAAAAACAGAACAACGCTTACTGCATTAAACAATCTTTAGTTCAATTAACCTGCGGTTATTTAATTGTTGTCCGGTTTTTTCCGTACCCAAACAATTTATTCTTTTGTATGTAATCTGCTACTTTGCGGGGAACGTATTCGGTTAATAGCGGGTCGGCATTTTCGAGTAGTTCGCTTATGTATACCGAAGTTATTTTGAGGTTTTTAGTTGAAATTCCTTTCAGAATCAGGATTTTCTTTGTTTCAATCAGGTATTTCCAAAGGAGTACGTTTTCGTTCGAAAAATGTGCATCTTCGGGGTAAATAACATCTCCTGTATTGGTGTTTGTATAAGGGTAAAGGTACATTTTTACATTTTTCTGAAACAGGGTTCCCATAGCTTCGAGCAGGCCGCCACGCAGGTCGGTGTACTGACCGCCATCCAGAATTTTATCGAAAGTTGGCAAGCCTACCACAATGCGCAGTTTTATCATCTTAAATTGTGCAAAATAATCGACTAATTTAAAATAGCGGTAAAAATTGGATACCATTACGTTTTGCCCCATCAAATTAAGCAATTCCACACGACTCAGAAAATCTTTTTCGTCTAACTTTTCGTCGGACATCAGGTTTTTGAGCGAAATTTCACAAAATGATATGGTATTATCGGGTTTGTAATCTTCGTCGCGTTTAAAAATGGACAGGCTATCATCGATAAATTCCAATCCGAGGTTATTAATCGGGCGGAAAAAACCACGCATCAACAACACATTTTTTTTATAAAGCATATCGCTTGGTTGCTGTATATGACCAGATTGGTCGAACATAATAGCCGGCGTCATATTATTGCTAACAAGTAATAAATTAAGCAAACGGTTATCGTACCAACCGAAATCG
>DYSC01000035.1:17407-18486 GCA_020726365.1 Porphyromonas sp. | reverse complement strand
ACTACATGCCATACAATTCTACCATGTTTATGGTATGAAATATACACCATGATTGCGATTGTAGCTATATGCGTGAAAGCCTAATTTTGCATCATATAACTATAAACAAAATAACAAATCCAAATAATAAATATCGTTATGGCGAAAATTGCAAAAAACCTCAATGAATTAATCGGGAATACGCCGCTGGTTCAACTTTCCAATTATTCCACAAATAAAGGTCTGGAAGCCAATATTATTGTGAAATTGGAGTCGTTTAATCCACTTGGTTGCGTTAAAGAGCGTATTGCATTGGCAATGATTGAAGATGCTGAAACAGCAGGGATTCTAAAACAGGGTATTGAAATTATTGAACCAACCAGTGGAAACACAGGTATTGGATTGGCAATGGTTTCAGCCATTAAAGGTTACAAACTTACGTTGACAATGCCCGAGACCATGAGTATTGAGCGTCGTAACCTATTGAAAGCATTGGGTGCCAACCTTGTACTTACTCCCGGAGCAAACGGAATGAAAGGTGCAATTGCCAAAGCGGTAGAACTTCACGAATCAAATACGGCTTCGTTTATTCCACAACAGTTCGAAAATGTTTCGAATCCCAAAGTGCATGAAATGACTACCGGACCGGAAATTTGGAATGATACCGACGGAAAAATAGATATTTTTGTTGCAGGTGTAGGTACCGGTGGAACTATTAGTGGCGTAGGTGCTTATCTGAAATCAAAAAATCCGATTATTAAAATAGTTGCTGTTGAACCTGTTGACTCTCCGGTACTTTCGGGTGGAAACGCCGGTCCTCACAAAATTCAGGGAATTGGAGCGGGATTTATTCCTAAAAACTTTAATCCTGAAGTTGTCGATGAAATTATTCAGGTTACAAACGACAACGCAATACTTACTTCGCGCCAATTGGCACAGCAAGAAGGAATGTTAGTAGGTATATCCTGTGGTGCAGCTGCTTATGCAGCAACAATTTTAGCTCAACGACCCGAGAATAAAGGCAAAAATATTATAGCTTTGCTGCCCGATACAGGCGAACGTTATTTATCAACATTGCTTTATGCTTTTGAAGAGTATCC
>DYSC01000035.1:0-17307 GCA_020726365.1 Porphyromonas sp. | reverse complement strand
CCGATACAGGCGAACGTTATTTATCAACATTGCTTTATGCTTTTGAAGAGTATCCATTATAATAACAGCCCCCTAAATCCCCCGCAGTGGGACTTAAAGACAAATTCTATAAATAAAAACTTATAAACTATTGCCTCCGTAGTAACTAAAAGTCCCCCTATTGGGGAATTTAGGGGGCTTCACTATCATGAAATTTGAAACTTTACAAGTACATGCCGGTCAAGTAGTTGATGGAACAACAAAAGCACGTGCAGTGCCTATTTACCAAACGAGTTCGTACGTTTTCGACGATGCTGCCGATGGTGCTGATCTTTTTGCCCTTCGCAAATTCGGCAATATTTATACCCGATTACAGAATCCTACAACTGATGTGTTCGAAAAACGCGTTGCAGCACTCGAAGGCGGTGTTACAGCCTTAGCCACTTCATCGGGGCAATCGGCTCAATTCCTTGCTATCAATAATATTGTACAAGCAGGCGATAATTTCGTTTCCACATCGCACTTGTATGGTGGAACTTACATTCAGTTCAAAAATCAGTTTAAACGCTTAGGCGTAGATGTAAAATTTACAATCGACGATAAACCCGAAACTTTTGAAGCGCTGATTGACGAAAATACAAAAGCACTTTATTTGGAAACTATTGGAAATCCCGATTTGAATATCCCTGATTTCGAAGCTATTGCAGCAGTAGCCGATAAACATGGTATTCCATTAATTGTTGATAATACTTTTGGTGCTGGTGGAGCCATTTTTCGCCCTATAGAGCACGGAGCAAGCATTGTGGTAGAATCGGCAACCAAATGGATTGGCGGACATGGAACTTCGCTTGGTGGCGTAATTGTGGATAGTGGAAAATTCAATTGGGGAAATGGAAAATTCCCAGCATTTACCGAGCCTTCGGACAGTTATCATGGATTGGTATTTTGGGATACATTTGGTTTTGATAGTCCTTACGGAAACATTGCATTCAATATCCGTGCACGTGTCGAAGGACTTCGCGACTGGGGAAATGCAATTAGTCCATTTAACTCGTTTATGTTGATTCAAGGTTTGGAAACGCTTTCGTTACGTGTAGAACGCCACGTGCAGAATGCTCTCGAACTCGCTACTTGGTTAGAAAATCATCCGGCAGTAGAATATGTGAATTACCCGGGATTAAAAAGCAGTCCGTATCACACATTAGCAACTAAATATCTGAAACGTGGTTTCGGTGGTGTACTCTCATTCAAACTGAAAGGCGATGCTGCCAAAGCCGATAAACTTATTGATAGTTTGAAATTAATCAGCCACTTAGCCAATGTGGGTGATGCCAAATCATTGATTATTCATCCGGCAACAACCACGCATGAACAACTATCACCCGAAGATAAAATTTCGGCTGGTGTATTTCCTGGATTATTACGCGTTTCGGTCGGCATTGAACATATTGCCGATATAAAAGCAGATTTGGAACAAGCTTTTGAAGCGACAAAATAACACCTCACCCCTAACCCCTCGTATGCTTGTCCCGTTTGCGGGAGGGGATAGGGAGACAAGACACTGAAAGTAGAAAGTTTAACTCATTAGAATAGAATAGAATAGAATAGAATACTAATATTCTTATAACGAAAGTTAATTCAGTTTTATATTTTAAACGCAAAGCAAGATTAAATTCATTGCTTTGCGCTTTTTTTTTGTAAAACGACTTTGTCAGTTTTAACAATTTTAATACATTTGCACGAAATATAATTTTCATTAGTTTACTCCTTAATTTTTTCAGACATGGAAAACTTATCACCTTATTACGAATTGGCTCGCGAATTTGCGCTATCGACCAACCGCAGTATATTTCTGACAGGCAAAGCCGGAACCGGCAAAACTACTTTTTTACGAAAGCTTAAAAACGAGACAAAAAAACAAATGGCTATTGTGGCTCCTACTGGTGTGGCTGCTATTAATGCTGGCGGAACTACCATGCATTCGTTTTTTCAGTTACCTTTCACACCTTTTGTGCCTACGGCGCAAGGACGTAAAGAATTAGTAGAAAAAATAAAAATGGTTGGGCAACGCCGTAAAGTAATTCAGGAACTCGAACTATTAGTAATTGACGAAATAAGTATGGTTCGCACCGATGTGCTCGATGCTGTGGATACCATTTTGCGCCAAGTTCGCTACAAATACTCCGAACCTTTTGGCGGTGTTCAGGTTATTTTTATTGGCGACATGTTTCAACTTTCGCCGGTAGCCGTAGAGGAAGAGTGGCGCATATTATCACAATACTATCGCAGCCCATATTTTTTTCATAGTCAGGTGGTGCAGCAACAACAACCTGTTTATATCGAATTCGACAAAATATTCAGGCAAACCAATACCAACTTTATCGAAGTATTGAATCAGGTGCGTAATAATTGCCTCACTTCCGACGGATTAGCATTGCTGCAAAGTCGTTATAATCCGCTTTTTGTACCTCCTAAAGAAGATACTTATATTACACTTACCACACACAATTACAAAGCCGACCGTATAAATGCGGAAGAATTGGAAAAATTAAAAACCAAAACACAGACTTTTTCGGCTGGAATAAAAGGCGATTTCCCCGAAAAAAGCTACCCAACCGACAAAAATTTGGTATTAAAAATTGGTGCCAAAGTGATGTTTATTAAAAATGACAGTGAAAGTGTTCGACGTTTCTACAATGGTAAAATTGGCATTATCAAAGACTTTGAAGAAGATAAAATCGTCATTCAGTGTCCGGGAGAAAATGAAGTGATTGAGCTTGGAAAAATGATGTGGGAAAACATTCGGTATTCTACCAACGAAGCGACCCGACAGATTGAAGAAGATATGTTAGGCACTTTTACCCAATTTCCTTTACGTTTGGCTTGGGCTATTACCATTCACAAAAGTCAGGGTTTGACTTTCGAAAAGGCGATTATTGATGCCGGTGATGCCTTTGCATCGGGGCAGGTTTACGTGGCGCTCAGCCGTTGCCGTTCGCTCGACGGGTTGGTTTTAAGAAGTAAAATTAACCCTACGAGCATTGAGAATGACCGTGAAATTGTTGAACACGAAAAAACAAAACAGGCCATTGAAGAGCTCGAAATACAATTGAATGAAAGTCGTAACAGTTTTAGAGCCTATACTCTAAATCAGTTATTTGATTTCCGCACTGGAATTGGACATGCTTCGCGTATTATTCGTGACATGGAAAATTTAGCTTCATCGTTTAACGACGAAACAATACCACATTTGAAAGATATTCTCCGGCAACTACAACAAATTCAGGAAGTTGCCGATAAATTTCAGGTTCAGTTAAATCGTATTTTCGAAAGTTCGGAAGTAAACGAAGACTATTTATCCGAACGATTGCAGGCAGCAACTACTTTTTTTACGGATAAAATTGAGCATGTTCTCGAAACTATGCGGCAATCGCCGGCTGTATCTGATAGTCGCGAAAATGCGCGTGATTACACCGACCAGCTACGAGCTAATTTTGCATTTATGGCTCAAAAGCAACATGTTTTCAGCAAACTACCAAAACCATTTACAGTTGATAAATATTTTGAAATAAAAAACACCTTCCTCCTACCCTACTTTGCCGTAAATGCGTATGCCAAAACAAGTTCAAGCAAAACAGCAACTTCGCTAAACCCAAAACTTTACTATGAGTTATTAGCTCTTCGCAACCAAATATGCGAACCACGTAATTTACCCATCTATGTAGTTGCAGGCAGTAAAACACTATTAGAAATGGCTGATTATTTGCCACTTACAAGTAAAGAGTTGTTAAAGATAAATGGTTTTGGACATGCAAAGGTGGAAAAATATGGTGATTTGTTTCTGAATATTATTCAAAAATATTGTACTGAAAATAAATTAGCTACTCGCATGTCCTACTTATCGACTACTAAAACAGAGAAAGCCGAAAAAGTAGCCAAAAAAGATAAAAAGCAAAAAGGCGATTCGTACATGGAGACCTACGAGCTGTTTAAATCGGGGAAAACAATTGATGAAATTGTGGCTATCCGTGGATTGGCAGTTTCCACAGTTTGTTCTCATTTAAGTCGATTTGTAACGCTCGGAAATTTGGATATTAATAAGTTTGTTAGTGTTGAAAAACAAAATAAAGCCATAAAATTGATGGAAACAGTAGAATTAGGTTCAATTTATCAAAGTTTAGGAACAATTTTAAATCCTATTGAAACTAATTTTTTTATAAACTGGTTTCGAAATTACAAACGTTAAAAAATAATTTTGGAAAAATTCACATTGCTTAATTTTGGAAAATCAAGTCGTTTAATTTCTGTTTTTCTGTCGTAAAAAATTCATTTTCTCCTTCTAAATCGACTTATAGAGTGGAATTGTGCGTTAATTATTGTTATAAATGATTTTCAATTTTATTCGTAAATTCATAAAATTCCCTAAAATACAGCCAACAACCCATTAGAATGCCAATTTATGTCTGATTTTAGTTGGAAGAGTATTTAACTAATCTAAACAATTTATTACTTCGTTTTCGAATATAAATATGTATTTATCTGTATTTAAGCTGTTTACTACCTTTTTTAAATTTTTTCATATTCAATCATTTTATCCATGTAGTTTTTTATTAGTATGAATAGTAAAATTTATTACATCATACTGATTATTGTTTTTTCAAATTTACGCTGTAAATTTGAAAACGAGAAAACAATTAAACTGTATCAGTATTTAGGTCATACATTTAATTGAATTATTTTTTTTCTGAAAGTAGAAACAATAAATCATTACGATTATGATTAATATATTTTTAGTAGACGATCACGAAATCGTTCGGGAAGGCTTTAAAAGGCTGTTTAAGGAGTTTAGCGACATTAATGTAACAGGAGAAGCCCAATCTTCGGAAGAGGTTTTATCGAATTTAGATAAGATAGCCTGCGATGTTATGTTGGTAGATTTATATCTGCCTGGTAAAAATGGTTATCAGCTTATAGTTGAGCTACAAAAGCTCCGCCCTGAAATAAAAACTATAATTATGAGTATAAATCCGGAGCAAAAATCGGCATTAAGAGCTTATAAATTAGGTGCTTCGGGTTATTTATGTAAAGATTCGTCGATAAGCGAGATTATTTCGGCTATCCGAAAAACATATTCTACAGGACGGTATATCAGTCCCGAATATGCTGAAGCGTTGGCTTTTAAATCAATTTACAGCGAGCAGGACGAATTACAAAAGTTAAGTGATTTGGAAATAAACATCCTTACCCTACTGTATAAAGGATTAGATATTAAAGATATAGCTGTAAAAACAGGAATTAGTATTGTTTCCGTATTTACCTATCGCAAAAAGATATTCGAAAATTTGAAACTGAATAATAATTTGGACATGATACATTTTGTGAAGGAAAATATTATCATGGGATAATTCAATTTTCGACCAAAATTTTCACATCTGAAAATTTCCAAAAAAAATATTTTATTCAAAAACGAATAAAAATTTGTCAGGTTTTGCATTTAGATAAAAATTTTATTATATTTGCGGTTAATATTCATCACACAAAGTATAAATCAGCAGTTTTTGAACTTATTTTTGTTAAAGATTGTTGTAAGCAAAATACTGTAAGTTGGTAAACAACATGAAGATAAATTTAATTTCTTACCGGATATATACAATATTTTGTACCACACACTAATTTAATTTTTATGATTAAAGTATTTATTGTTGATGATCATGAGATTATTCGCGAAGGTCTTAAAATGATTTTAAAAGAAGAATCAGACATTGTTGTGGTAGGTGAAGCTCAAAACGGGGCTCAGGCGATTGACAAAATCCGAAAAGTTGATTGCGACATCATGTTGCTTGATATGAATATGCCCGGACGAAACGGCATAGATTTACTAATGGATATCAAGGCTTTACGTCCCAAACTACACATACTTATACTCAGTATTCATCCCGAAGACAAATTTGCGCTTAAAACGCTCAAATCAGGCGCTTCGGGTTATTTGTGTAAAGACACAGCCCTCGAAGAGTTAGTGGTAGCTATTCACAAAATAAATACAAAGGGACGCTACATAAGCACTTCATTAGCAGAGCAGTTAGCTTTCGATATCATTCCTGAATCGGATGCCGATCCGCACGATTTGTTATCGAATCGCGAACGCGAAATTTTAATTAAAATTGCTTCGGGAGTGAAAGCAAGAGATATTGCTAATGATTTGGGACTGAGTATTTCAACCGTGTTTACCTATCGTTTGCGAATTTTCGAAAAGCTGAATGTAAAAAATAATGTAGAGCTTACGCATTATGCAATAGAAAAAAAACTTGTGAATTAAAACGTTACAACAAATTAAAAAACAACAAGTTGGTCAGGTAAATATTATTTATCTGACCAAATTTTTTTGATATGACAATTCTAAATATTGAAACTTCAACCAATGTTTGTTCGGTGGCACTGAGTGTTGACGGAAAATGTGTATTTTCGCGTATGAATGCCGAAGGCATGAATCATGCAACACTCTTAAGCCCGTTTATCGACGAAGCATTCCGGTTTTTAGCTCCTGCAAAGCCCGAAGCAATAGCTGTTAGCGGTGGACCTGGTTCGTACACAGGTCTACGCATTGGAGTTTCTACGGCCAAAGGATTGAGCTATGGACTCGAAATACCATTAATTGCTGTTGATACGCTCGAAATAATGAGCTTAATGGCTAAAAACAACATGGAGAAACTTTCTGAAAATAGTCTTATGTGCGCCATGATTGATGCACGACGAATGGAAGTTTATACGGCATTTTATAACTTGAATGGTGAAAATGTTCGAATTGTTTCGGCTGATATTATCGACGAAAATTCGTACTCAGAACTACTTGAAGACAATACTATTTACTTTTTTGGAAATGGTGCTCCAAAATGTAAATCGGTTATAACACATCCGAATGCTACTTTTATAGACGATATTGTGCCATTGGCCGAAAATATGATTCCGTTGGCTGAACATGCATTTTTGAAGAAGCAATTTGTTGATGTGGCTTATTATGAACCATTTTATCTGAAGGAATTTTATACAACGGCAACTGCCCCTAAATGATTAGTCGAAGAACAAAAGACAATAATTACAAAACAATAATTTTTCGATGCTCCAAAAAGTTGAAAACTATATTCTGAAAAACAATTTGCTGACAGCTGGTGCTAAAGTAATTGTGGGTACGAGTGGTGGAGCCGATTCTGTGGCATTGTTGCACATTCTTAAACAGCTTGGTTTTCAGTGCATTGTAGCACATTGTAATTTTCATTTGCGAAACGAAGAATCGGATAGAGACGAATTGTTCGTACAAGAATTGGCTACAAAATTGGACTTAGAATACCATAAAATTGATTTTGATACAGTTGAAAATGCAACAACGAACAAAATATCAATCGAAATGGCTGCACGCAATTTACGCTACAATTGGTTTGAGGAATTGCGGGCAGAACTTAATGCTGAAGCTATTGCCGTAGCGCATCATGCCGACGATAATGTGGAAACGCTACTTATGAATCTAACACGTGGTACGGGTTTGCGTGGTATGACGGGTATTCCTGTTCGAAATGGTTTGGTAATTCGTCCCCTACTCTGCTGCTCACGCAATGAAATTATTAATTATCTGAATATTATTGATTATAATTACGTTACCGACTCCACAAACTCCCAAAACGACTATGTGCGTAATCGTTTCCGCAACGAAATAATACCTATTTTCGAAAGTATTAATCCGGCATTTCGTCAAACCATAAGCGATACTATTGCACGATTCGAGGAAATTGAACAAATTTACAACGAACATATTGCATTGGAAATTAATAATTTATGTAAATTCGAAAATAAAAAAACTAAAATCGACACCTCGATTTTAAAAACCAAGAAATACGCAAAAACAATTTTGTACGAATTGCTTTCGCCTTGTGATTTTCATAACGATACTATTTCGAAAGTGCTTAGAGGCATTGATAATACACCTGGGGCAATTTTTTATTCGCCCACGCATCAATTGTTGTACGACCGAAACCAACTAATTTTAGCAAAGCGAGCAAAAGCTAAAACAGAGACTTATACAATATATAATAGTGATATTGAAATTATTGAACCGGTTCAATTAAAAATTACGCATCGGAAATTTGATGGGAAAATTAATAAATCGTCGTTATACGCTACCTTCGATGCTACAAAACTAAAATTCCCTTTAATATTACGCCGTTGGCAACAAGCCGACAGCTTTGTACCTTTTGGCATGAAAACTCACAAAAAAGTGAGCGATTTTTTCATTGATACAAAAATTAATCGCTTCGAAAAAGAAAATATATGGCTTATAGTTTCGGGGGGTGAGATTGCATGGATTATGGGTTATCGAACAGATAATCGATTTTCGGTAGATAAAAGCACTTCCGAAATCATTGAATTTCAACTAATAAACTAATTTTTATTAAAAAATTCAGCAATTTTAATCTAAAATAGTTGTCGATTAAATATTTAGTAGTACATTTGCAACGATTTCTCACATACAAAAGCATCCTGCTTTTGATTTATAAATAATCAACAATAAATTATTCATTCAAAAAAAACGTTATTTTCCTATTAACAGGAAGAATTCCGTCAAAACGTTTATTACTATCACTCTATGACTAACTACAACATTTTGCAACTCAATGCGAAAGAACTGTCCGCCCTGAAGGACATCGCTACCGAACTTGGATTAAAAGTATCGAATTCGATAAAAAAAGAAGATTTAATTTACGAAATTCTCGACCGTCAGGCCGAAGTAAATGCACAACGAAAGACAACGATTGAAAAACCGAATGTCGACAACAAAAAACACATGCGTGTTCAGATTACCAAAAAAGGAGCTGAATCGAAAAGTGAACCAACTATAAACGAAAAAAAAGCTAAAAAGGCGGAGCCTAAAGATGTAAATGCAACTGCCGAAAAAAATAAGGAAGTAGTAATCGCTGAACAAACAGCCGAAACGCCAACTGAAAATAAGGCTAAAGCAAAAAAAACAAAAAAATCACCTGTGAAAGTAGCTAAAGCAGATACGATTGTCGAAACAGTTGATGAAGTAAAAACCGAGGTTGTAGTCGAAAATGCTGTTTCGCATGTAATGTCGGAAGTGAAAACTACCGAAAAACCAGCACAGAAAAAAATGCGAGACCGCATAATTAAAAAACCGATTTTAGCTGCCGAAAACACGAAACCTTCACAAACTGATTCTGAAAACATTGACCAAATAGAATATATGGTCGAAAACACGATAGAAGCTAACGATGGAAATAATTCGAATGAAGTAACCGAAAATGCAGAAAACCCGGTTCAATCTGTGCCAACAGAAGTGCAACAAGCTCCACAGCCTAACGACACTCAGCAAAACAGAAACAGACCTCACGAGAATAACCGTCAGAAATTTAATGGAAATCAGTCCCGTTACGAAAAGCAATTCGATTTTGATGGAATTTTAGAAGGTACAGGTACCTTGGAAATGATGCAGGACGGTTATGGTTTTCTTCGCTCGGCAGATTACAATTATTTAGCTTCGCCTGACGATATTTATGTTTCTCAATCGCAAATTAAGCTTTTCGGATTAAAAACGGGTGATACCGTAAATGGAGCTATTCGTCCACCTAAAGAAGGTGAAAAATATTTCCCGCTGATTAAAGTAAACAAAATTAATGGTCGCTCACCCGAGTACGTACGCGATCGTGTGCCTTTTGAGCACCTCACTCCTCTTTTCCCCGATACAAAATTTAATTTGTGTAGCGGACGCAACGATACACTTTCGGCGCGTATGGTCGATTTGTTTTCGCCCATTGGAAAAGGTCAGCGTGGTCTGATTGTAGCGCAACCAAAAACCGGTAAAACGGTATTGCTCAAAGACATAGCTAATGCAATAGCTGCTAATCATCCCGAAGTATATATGATTGTTTTACTTATTGACGAACGTCCGGAAGAAGTTACTGACATGGCTCGCAGCGTACGTGCCGAAGTGGTTTCGTCAACTTTCGACGAACCGGCAGAGCGTCACGTAAAAGTAGCAAGTATGGTACACGAAAAAGCAAAACGCATGGTAGAATGTGGTCAGGATGTAGTTATTCTGCTCGATTCAATTACCCGCTTGGCTCGTGCTTACAATACAGTTTCGCCAGCTTCGGGTAAAATTCTTTCGGGTGGTGTGGATGCCAATGCATTACACAAACCAAAACGCTTTTTCGGAGCTGCCCGTAATATCGAAAATGGTGGTAGCCTTACAATTATTGCAACAGCACTGACCGAAACAGGTTCGAAAATGGACGAAGTAATTTTCGAAGAATTTAAAGGAACCGGTAATATGGAGTTACAGTTAGACCGTAAATTGTCGAACAAACGTATTTTCCCTGCTGTGGATATCACCGCTTCGAGTACGCGTCGCGATGATTTATTGCTTGACCAGGATACGCTGAATCGTATGTGGATTGTTCGTCGCCATTTGTCGGATATGAATTCGATTGAAGCCATGGAATTGATTAAAGATCGTATGGAGCGCACTAAAAATAACGATGAGTTTTTACTCACCATGAATAGCTAATTTCACTAACAAAAAACAATAAAATTTTAAAAATGAGACTATTAGAAGGAAAAGTTGCCATTGTAACGGGCGCTGCCCGTGGTATTGGAAAAGCAATTGCTTTGAAACTCGCATCAGAGGGTGCAAATATTGCATTCACCGATTTGAACATCGATGAAAATGCATTAAATACACAAAAAGAATTGGAAGCATTGGGCGTAAAAGCAAAAGGATATGCTTCGAATGCTGCCAACTTCGACGAAACACATGCTGTGGTTGAAGAAATTGTTAAAGAATTTGGTAGCGTTGATATACTTGTAAACAATGCCGGTATCACCAAAGATGGTTTGATGATGCGTATGAGCGAGCAACAATGGGATATGGTTATCAATGTAAACCTGAAATCTGCATTTAACTTTATACATGCTTGTACACCGATAATGATGAAACAAAAATCAGGAAGTATTATCAATATGAGTTCGGTAGTAGGCGTTTCGGGTAATGCCGGACAAGCAAACTACTCGGCTTCGAAAGCAGGTATGATTGGTTTGGCAAAATCGGTGGCTAAAGAGTTTGGTTCACGCGGAATTCGTGCCAATGCCATTGCTCCGGGCTTTATCGAAACCGAAATGACTCACGCACTTACCGACGAGCAACGTGCAAAATGGAACGAATTAATTCCATTGCGCCGTGGTGGAAAACCCGACGAAGTTGCTAAAGTAACACTATTTTTAGCTTCCGATTTGTCGAGCTACGTAAGCGGACAAGTAATTAATGTGTGTGGTGGAATGAATACCTAATCAATTCATTATCAAATAATTAAAAAACGCATTATAATTTCGGTTATAGTGTGTTTTTTGTTTTTTACCTTCCAAACAATTTACTTTGCAAATCGCCACGCTTCATTTTTTGTAAATCGCGTATAATTGCTCCTCTGTATTCTGATTTGTACCAAAAAAAGAATTTTCGTTGTTCTAACTTTTCGTTTTTACTTTTTGCTGTAAAAACAGGCTCTAAGGTATATGGATGATAGCCCGAATAGTAAATTTCGGTAGCTAATGTCATGGGTGTTGGTGTAAAATCTTGAATTTGTTCGAGTTTAAAATCCATTTTTTTTGTCAAAACAGCCAATTCAGCCATGTCATCGTTTTTACAACCCGGATGACTCGAAATGAAATATGGAATCAGTTGTTGGTTGAGACCCGATTCACGATTGATACGTTCGAATTGCTCCTTAAATTTCCCAAAATATTCGAAAGCCGGCTTCCTCATCATATACAAAACTTTATCAGAAGTATGTTCGGGTGCTATTTTTAATCGCCCCGATACATGCTTGCTAATCAGTTCTTTAATATATTCGGCATGACTTTTATTTGCCTCTTCGCTTTTACTGTCGCTCAACAATAAATCGTATCGTATTCCGCTCCCAACAAACGATTTTTTAACACCCGGAATTTTATCAACCGAACGATAAATATCAATCAATCGGCTGTGGTTTGTGTCTAAATTAAAGCAAACAGTAGGATGAATACAAGAAGGTTTTTTGCATTTTCGGCATACCTCCATATCAATGCCTTTGAGTCCATACATATTAGCCGAAGGACCACCCAAATCGCTCAAATAGCCTTTAAAATCAGGCATTTCGGTTACTTTTTTAACCTCATTCAAAATCGATTCTTTTGAGCGCGAAACAATGTGTTTGCCCTGATGGGCAGAAATGGTACAAAAAGCACAACCACCAAAACAACCCCTATGCAGGTTTACCGAAAACTTTATCATTTCGAATGCCGGAATGGTTTTACCTTTGTATTTTGGATGCGGTAAACGTGTGTAAGGCAAATCGAATGAAAAGTCCAGCTCGGCTTCCGAAAGTGGCTCGTAAGGCGGATTAACCACTACCCAACGATTACCGGTTTTTTGCAGTAAACGGTCGGCTTCGATGCGGTTACTTTCTATTTCAATATGCTTAAAATTAGATGCATAGAGTTTTTTATCCACCAAACAAGTTTCGTGCGGAACAAGCGTTTTATCACTGAATTTGGAAGCAGGAATTTCTTTCGATAAAAATGAAGTTTGCGGAATGTCAGTAATCTGCTTGAAATTTTCACCATTTTTTACCCTGTCAACCAATTCACGTAAGGGTTTTTCGCCATTGCCATAAATAAGCAAATCGGCTTTAGAATCTACCAAAATACTTGGCATGAGCTTATCCAACCAGTAATCGTAGTGCGTAAACCGTCGTAGCGAAGCTTCAATTCCACCGATTAGTAAGGGAACGTCCGGATATAATTTTTTAATAATATTGCAGTATACAGTAGTGGCATAATCCGGTCGCATATTGGGCTTACCATCAGGCGAATAGGCATCGTCGGAGCGTAGGCGTTTGTTGGCGGTATAATGATTGACCATCGAATCCATATTTCCACCCGAAACAGCAAAAAACAGGCGTGGTCGCCCCATTTTTTTAAAATCGCGCAGGTCATCGCGCCAATTTGGCTGTGGCACTATGGCTACACGAAGTCCTTCTGCTTCGAGAATTCGTCCGATAACGGCAGCTCCAAAGGCCGGATGGTCGATGTATGCGTCGCCCGTAAAAAAAACAACGTCCACTTCATCCCAACTGCGAAGTTCTAGTTCCTTTTTGGTTGTTGGTAAAAAATCAGTAAGTTGATATATTTTGTTTTGCATGGGAATACACTTTAAAGACTTAAATTCAGTAATTTAGGAATACTGTACTAACCAAATTTAAATCAATATGTAAAAAAATATTGAATAAACTACAGATTCATTTTGTGCTCTTTTGTGTCTTTTTATGGTTAAATATTACAAAATTGAATGTTTCGAATATTTTAACAAAGATAACATCAAATAAGTTCTTGTAAAAGAGCGTTATTAAACAGAAAAATGTTAAGTGATTAAAAACTTTTGGGCTCTGAAAGCATTCAAAGAATTTTTTATTTTATTTTTGTGATGAAATAGAATGTTAATTAAGAATTAGGAGATACGAGTTTAAGAAAAACAGAGAAAAAATGAAAAGAGTCGGTTTATTATTTATAAGCTTTTTTACAATTACATTTGTTTTTGGCAATTTGTTATACGACATTACTGATGGTAAATACAAAGCCAAAAAATTCGAAATGCCCCGTTCGATGAACGATGGTGAACACTACACACTTTTGGTAAATGGCAATGCAGTGGTAAAATACAATTACCGAACGGGAGCTACAGTCGATACGCTTTTCAGTGTTTTTCAGGCAAAAAAATGTCCGATAAAAAAAATTACAGGCTACGAATTTAGTCCAAATGAGCAAAAAATACTAGTTTATACCAATGCAAAATATCGCTATCGCCGTACATTTACTGCCGACTACTACATATACGATGTAAAACGCAAGGAAATAGAGCCGCTTTCGGAAAATGGAGCTCAGGAAGTACCGCTTTTTTCGCCCGATAGCCGACATATTGCATTCGCCCGAAAAAACAACCTGTTTTTATATAAAGTAGATTTTAAAACCGAATTGCAAATTACAAAAGACGGTCTGGAAGGTAAAATAATCAACGGTACACCCGATTGGGTTTACGAAGAAGAATTTGAAACAACTCGTCATTTTGCATGGAGTACGGATAGTAAATTGTTGGCTTTTACCAAATTTAATGAAACTGATGTTCCCGAATTTTCATTTCAATTATTTAAAAATGAACAAAATAAGGAAGAGTTAAATTCGTATCCCGAAATTAGCAAATTCAAATATCCCGAAGCAGGCGAAAACAATTCGAAAGTGCAAGTTTGTGTGTACGACGATTTTAATAAAACAACTCGCATAATGAAAATTGGTGATGTTGAAGAAGATTTTTACGTACCACGAATAAAATGGGCTAACTCGCCTGAGCAATTACTGATTTTCAAACTCAATCGTAGTCAGAATAGGCTCGATATGCTTATGGCAGACCCCCGTTCGACTATTACAAAATTGATACTCCGCGAAGAGGATAATCGTTACATAGAATACGACAACATTGATTTTATTCAATTTACTACTGATAATCAGTACTTTTTCAATGTGAGTGAACGCGATGGATATCGTCATATTTATCAATATCGGATTACTGGTCAACTTATAAAGCAACTAACAAAAGGCAATTGGGATGTTACCAATTTTTACGGTTACGACGAAGCGAAAAAAGTAATTTATTATCAGTCGGCTGAAGTTTCGCCTTTGCAACGCGATGTTTTTTCAACAGATTTAAAAGGAAAAAAACTCAGACTAACAGATGGTAAAGGCACTCACATAGCATCGTTTAATAACACCTTTACAATGTTTGCCGACAATGCTTCGTCGCTGTCAAAACCAAACTCGTTAATTTTACGAACAAATACAGGAGCTAATATACGCACAATTGATAGCAGTGAAACTATCGGTAAAGAATTCGAAGCACTTAATTTACCTCAAAAAGCATTTTTCACTTTTAAAACATCAGAAAATGTTCAATTGAACGGTTGGATGGTAAAACCGGCTGATTTTGATAGCAATAAAAAATATCCTGTTTTGCAGGTACAATACAGTGGACCAAACTCGCAACAGGTTTTGGATAAATGGAGTGTTGATTGGGAGTATTATTTGTCCACTAAAGGATACATTGTAGTTTGTGTAGATGGGCGTGGTACGGGTGCTCGTGGAGCTGATTTTTGTAAATGTACTTATGGAAAATTGGGGATTTTAGAAACTAAAGACCAAGTAGAAACTGCAAACTACTTAGCACAACAATCGTTTATCGACAAAGATCGCATAGGTATTTGGGGTTGGAGTTATGGTGGTTCCATGACATTGTGGAGCATGAGTACAGGCGAAAAAGTATTTAAAGCAGGAATTGCCGTTGCGCCAGTTACTGATTGGAAATTGTACAACACAGCTTACACCGAACGTTTTATGAACCGTCCACAGGAAAATTTTGATGGTTACACCGAAACTTCTGCAATAAATATGGTGTCGAAACTAAACGGTAAATTACTTATCGTTCATGGCACTGCCGACGATAATGTACACGTTCAAAATACCATGCTTTACATTGATAAATTGGTACAAGCCGACAAACAGTTCGAGATGCAGCTTTATACTGACAAAAACCATAGCATTTTGGGAAAACAAACCCGCCGACATTTGTATACCCGTATGAGTGAGTTTTTAGAGAAAAATTTATAGTATAGTTGTATAAAATTGCTTTTCTGATTAAAACAATTCAAAGATGTGTTGTGAAACAGAAAATTCAGACTGTTTATACTTCGATTCAAGTTTTCTATTTTAGAAAAATTGCCTAACTTTGGCGGTCAAAATAAAAGTGTAATCATAATTAAATAACAAAATTAAAATCAACAAAATGACTAAGACAAAACAAAGCGTAAATTATTTAGGTCCATTTATTACCATGGTAGTACTTATGGCCCTTGTTGGATTTATTACAGTAATGAACCAACAATTTCAAGCCCCAATGAAAGCAGCCTATTTATCTCAAGCTGGAGATATGACGAATACGCTGACCACTTTTATCACTTTTTCGTTTTTCCTAGCTTATTTGGTAATGGGTGGAGTAGGTGCAAAATCTTTGGATTCTAACGGTTATCGTGGGACTTTAATGCGTGGTTTGATGATACTCATTCTTGCTTTTGGAGTATTTGAACTTTCGGCTTACCAATTTACCTCTTCAAATGGTTCAGCAATTACGTTTTTGGGAGTAACTGTTCCTTACGCTTATTTTATTTTTTTAGTGGGTTCGTTTATTGCAGGAACTGCACTTACTTTTTTACAATCAGCAATTAATCCGTATGTTGTAGCTTGCGAGGTGAAAGGCACCAGTGGTGTACAACGACAAACTATCGCAGGAGCTGCAAACTCTACAATGTGTACAATAGCACCATTTTTTGTTGCTTCAATAATTTTTAACGGAAAAACTGATATTGCAATTGATTCCTTATTTATCCCCTTCGCTGTATTAATGGTGGTAGTAGCACTTCTTGCTTTTATACTTTCAAAACTTCATTTGCCAAATGTTACAGTAATTGCAGAAAAAGGTGAAAAACTTGCAAAAAGTGTTTGGTCATTTTCGCACTTGACATTAGGTGTTGTTGCCATTTTCTTTTATGTTGGTGTAGAAGTAGCCGTTGGAGCAAACATTAATTTATATGCAATCGATTTAGGTGGAAGCTTTGCTGAGAAAGCTACTTTAATGGCTTCACTTTATTGGGGTGGTATGTTAGTTGGTCGTTTGTTTGGAAGCTTTGTAAGTAAAATCTCTGCTCAAGCTCAATTGCTTTATACTTCAATAGGTGCAGGTATTTTGGTTGTACTTTCTATGGTTACAGGTAACCCATGGCTTTTGGTGGGAGTTGGAATTTTCCATTCAATTATGTGGCCAGCCATTTTCTCATTAGCTATTGCTGGACTGGGAAAATATACATCAAAAGGCTCTGGTGCTTTAATGATGGGAGTTGTAGGTGGTGCAATATTGCCTCTTTTGCAAGGAAGCTTAGCTGATGTTTTTGGTAGCTGGTCGTTAACATGGTTGATTGTAGTTGTTGGTGAAGCGTATTTGTTATATTACGCATTGTATGGCCATAAAGTAAAACAAACTGCATAATAAAAAAGTAAAAATAATCTATGTCGCAACAACGGATTTTTGTTTTTAAAATCCGTTGTTGCTTTTTAAAAACAATAAAATAAAAATTATGGAAAAACCGTATGTTATAGGAATGGATATGGGCGGCACAAACACCGTATTCG
>DYSC01000034.1 GCA_020726365.1 Porphyromonas sp. | reverse complement strand
AATGACAAATTTCAAACGTACTACCGTAACTTCTGCTTTGCCTTATGCCAATGGACCTGTTCATATCGGTCATTTAGCGGGTGTATATGTTCCATCCGATATTTATGTGCGCTATCTCCGTCTGAAAGGTGAAGATGTGCTTTTTATCGGAGGCTCGGACGAGCATGGTGTGCCTATTACCATAAAAGCTAAAAAAGAAGGCGTTTCGCCGCAGGACATTGTGGATCGTTACCACGGAATTATCAAAAAATCGTTTGCCGATTTTGGAATTTCGTTCGATATTTATTCGCGTACCACATCGGCTACACATCGCGAGGTGGCTTCAGGAATTTTTAAAACCATTTACGATAAAGGTGGTTTTGTTGAAAAAACAAACGAACAATATTACGACGAAACAGCACAACAGTTCCTTGCCGACCGTTACATCACCGGAAAATGTCCGCATTGTGGCAACGAAAATGCGTATGGCGACCAGTGCGAAGCTTGCGGAACGTCACTTAGTCCTACGGATTTAATTAACCCAAAATCGGCTATCAGCGGTGCAGCTCCTGTAATGCGCGAAACCAAACATTGGTATTTACCCCTCGACCAGCACGAAGAGTGGCTACGCAAATGGATTTTGGAAGACCACAAAGAATGGAAACCAAATGTGTATGGACAGTGCAAAAGCTGGCTCGACATGGGCTTGCAACCACGCGCAGTAAGTCGCGACCTCGATTGGGGAATTCCTGTTCCCGTAGAAGGAGCCGAAGGAAAAGTGCTGTATGTGTGGTTCGATGCACCGATTGGTTATATCTCCAACACCAAAGAACTGCTACCTGATAGCTGGGAAAAATGGTGGAAAGACCCTGAAACGCGTTTACTTCACTTTATCGGAAAAGACAATATTGTGTTCCACTGTATCGTTTTTCCAGCTATGTTAAAGGCTGAAGGTTCGTATATTTTGCCCGAAAACGTTCCTGCTAACGAATTTCTAAATCTCGAAGGTGATAAAATTTCCACTTCACGCAATTGGGCAGTTTGGCTGCACGAATATTTGGAAGAATTTCCCGGCAAACAAGATGTATTACGTTATGTATTAACGGCTAATGCTCCTGAAACAAAAGACAACGATTTTACGTGGAAAGATTTTCAACAACGCAACAATAGTGAATTAGTAGCTATTTTTGGCAATTTCATCAATCGCGCGTTGGTACTGACTCAAAAATATTACGACGGCAAAGTGCCAGCATTAGGTGAATTGACTGATTATGATAAACAAACACTCGACGAATTTGTAAACGTAAAAGCCGACGTAGAGAAATTGCTCAACAATTTCCGTTTCCGCGATGCGCAAAAAGAAGCCATGAATCTGGCACGTATTGGTAATAAATATTTGGCAGATACCGAACCATGGAAAGTAGCCAAAACAGATATGGATCGTGTAGCAACCATTATGCACCTGAGTTTGCAAATTGCTGCAAATCTGGCTATTGCTTTCGAACCGTTTTTGCCATTTACATCAGAAAAACTACGTACAATGCTTGGAATGAAAGATTTTAGCTGGTCAGATTTAGGGAAAATTGATTTGCTAAATGAAAGTTCGCAATTGGGAACTCCTGGATTATTATTCGAAAAAATTGAAGACGAAACCATTGCTGCTCAGGTTCAGAAATTACAAGATACTAAAATTGCCAACGAAGCAGCGGCTTACAAACCCAATGCGATAAAAGAAAATGTAGCATTCGAAGATTTTATGAAGATGGACATTCGCGTGGCTACTGTGCTCGATTGCCAGAAAGTGCCAAAAACCGATAAACTACTTCAATTTAAATTAGACGATGGTATGAGCGGCCGCACCATTCTTTCGGGAATTGCAGCCTCGTACCCCAATCCCGAAGAATTGATTGGAACGCAAGTTTGCTTTATTGCCAACTTCGAACCCCGCAAACTACGTGGCGTAATGAGCGAAGGCATGATTCTTTCCGCCGAAAATGCCGATGGAAAATTAGTCTTAATTCGTCCGAATGCTGTTGTAACGAATGGTGTAGAAGTGAAATAATCGTCTCCATCCCCAACTTCACCACAACCATCTCCTTGAGGAGAGGGAGCAAGAAAGCATCAATCAGTTTTATTCTGGTTGATGCTTTCTTGTTATAAAAATTCAATATAATTATCATTTGCACAACTTTTTGTTTTTGTGTACCTTTGCGGCTCTTAAAAACAACTCCGTTACATCCTATCAAATTTCATTTCATGGAAAAAATTATTATCCTCGATTTTGGCTCACAAACTACCCAACTGATAGCTCGCCGACTGCGCGAACTGAATGAGTATTGCGAAATTGTGCCTTACAATAAATTTCCGAAAGATTCCATTGGTGTAAAAGGTGTAATTTTGTCCGGCAGTCCATTTTCGGTGTACGACCCAACGGCCTTTAAGGCTGATTTATCGGATATTCGAGGAACGTTTCCCGTACTTGGAATTTGTTACGGAGCTCAATTTATGGCTTACACTTCGGGCGGAAATGTAGAAGCAGCCGGTTCTCGCGAATATGGAAGAGCAAATCTGAGTTTTATTGATGCAAACGACCCTTTATTTAAAAACATACAATCCGGCTCTCAAATCTGGATGTCGCATGGCGACTCCATAACAAAAATCCCTTCTTCGTTCACAAAAATTGCCAGCACCAACGATGTGGAATTGGCAGCTTATAAAATAGAAGGTGAAAAAACCTGGGGCGTTCAGTTTCACCCCGAAGTTTTCCATACTTTAGATGGTACACAATTACTCGAAAACTTCTTGAACATCTGCGAATGTAAAAAAAAATGGTCTCCAGCTTCGTTTGTGGAGTCTACCGTAGCTGAATTAAAAAAACAATTAGGCGACGACAAAGTGGTGTTAGGCTTGTCAGGTGGTGTCGACTCGTCGGTGGCTGCCGTACTGCTTAACAAAGCTATTGGCAAAAATCTGACTTGTATTTTTGTAGATCATGGTTTATTACGCAAAAATGAGTTCGAAAACGTGATGAAAGATTACGAGCATTTGGGACTCAACGTAATTGGCGTAAATGTAAAAGAGCGTTTTTACAAAGCTCTTGCAGGAGTTTCTGACCCCGAACAAAAACGAAAAATTATTGGTAGCGGCTTTATAGATGTATTTGATGAAGAAGCACATAAAATAAAAGATGTAAAATGGTTGGCGCAAGGCACCATTTATCCTGATATTATCGAATCGCTTTCGATTACCGGAACTGTTATTAAATCACACCACAACGTAGGTGGATTGCCCGAAAAAATGAATCTAAAATTGTGCGAACCCTTGCGACTGTTATTTAAAGATGAAGTTCGCAAAGTGGGAACCGAAATGGGCATGATGCATCATCTTATTAAACGTCAACCGTTCCCCGGTCCGGGATTAGCTGTTCGTATCTTGGGCGATATAACTGCTGATAAAGTACATATTTTGCAAGAAGCCGACGATATTTTTATCAGTGGTTTGCGCGAATGGAATTTGTATGATAAAGTATGGCAAGCAGGTGTTATTTTACTTCCCGTACAATCGGTAGGCGTAATGGGCGACGAACGTACTTACGAAAATGCCGTTGCACTTCGTGCAGTAACGTCCACCGATGCCATGACAGCCGACTGGGCACAATTGCCTTATGAGTTTTTGGCAAAAATGTCCAACGAAATTATTAACAAGGTAAAAGGCGTTAACCGCGTGGTGTACGATATTAGTTCAAAACCACCTGCAACTATTGAGTGGGAATGATATTCAACAATGATAGACTCCCACTCACATATTTATGCCGAAGAATTTGATGCTGATATAGCTGAAGCAATTCAGCGGGCAAAAGATGCAGGGATAAAACACATTATTCTCCCCAATGTGGATAGTGAATCTTTACCGCGTATGTTGGCTTTGGAAACAAACTATCCAAATTATTGCTCGGCGGCAATTGGTTTGCACCCAACAAGTGTAAAATCAGATTATCAACAGGAATTAAAACTGCTAAAATCCGAACTTGAACGCCGAAGCTACATTGCCGTTGGCGAAATTGGCATCGATTTATATTGGGACAAAACTTTACTAAAAGAACAGATTATTTGTTTCAAACAACAAATAGAATGGGCTTTAGAGTATAACTTACCTATCATTATTCATACTCGTAATTCATTTCGTGAAACCATGAATGCTTTACAACCTTATAAAAACAAAGGATTGAAAGGTGTTTTTCACAGTTTCACCGGTTCGCTTGCCGAAGCCGAAGAAATGCTCGAACTTGGAGGTTTTCTATTGGGAATTAATGGAATTGTAACTTTTAAGAACTCCGGTTTGGCTGAAACAGTATCGAAAATCGACATTCAAAATATCATTCTCGAAACAGATTCGCCCTACTTAACACCAACTCCGTACCGAGGCAAGCGAAATGAAAGTGCTTATTTAGCAATTATTTGCAAAAAAGTAGCTGAAATTTACAATATAAGTGCTGAGGAGGTTTCGAAAATCACAATTCAAAATAGTTTGAAACTGTTTAAAATTTCCTAAAAAATAGCCCCAAAAGGCTCAAAAACAACTAAAGTTTAAAATTGTTCTACATAAAATGATTTTTTATATATTGTATTTCATAAATTTTTCTTATCTTCGCCCCGTTTTGGAGAGGTGCTCGAGCGGTTGAAGAGGCACGCCTGGAAAGCGTGTATACCCCTAAAGGGTATCGAGAGTTCGAATCTCTTCCTCTCCGCAACTCAAAATGACAAATAATTATTAAAACAAAAATAAATTAAACAAATTACAACTCAAAAAAAAAGTAAAATGAAAAAGGTATTTGCAATCTTATCAATCGTAGCAATTTTCAGTTTTGGAAGCACTATGACAGCAGTAGCTCAGGATTCTACTGCAACTGCACAAACTACAGCTGTTGCTGATTCAGCTGTTTCAGATTCAACTCAGGTAACAGAAGTAGCCGCAGTAGTTGAAGAAGGTGGTATGCATAAAGGTTTAAAACAAAAATTTATTGAAGGTGGTGCAGGCTGGATGGCTCCTATCGCTTTCTGTTTAATCGTTGGTTTAGCACTTTGTATCGAACGTATTCTTTATTTAAGTTTGTCATCTACAAACACAAAAAAATTATTGACAAGCATTGACGAAGCATGGGAAAAAGGTGGTGTTGAAGCAGCCTTAGAAATATGTCGTAATACACGTGGTCCGGTTGCATCAATTTTCTATCAAGGTCTTTCTCGTTACGATGAAGGTATCGATGTAGTAGAAAAATCGGTTGCATCTTATGGTGGTGTTCAGTTAGGATTGTTAGAAAAGAATCTTACTTGGGTATCATTGTTTATTACGCTTGCTCCTTCATTAGGATTTTTGGGAACTGTAGTAGGTATGATTCAGGCATTTGATAAAATTCAACAGGTAGGTGATATTTCGGCAACTGTAGTAGCAGGTGGTATGAAAGTGGCACTTTTAACAACTGTATTCGGTCTTATCGTAGCTATGATTTTGCAGGTATTCTTCAATTACATTCTTACTTTAATTGAATCAATGACTAACGAAATGGAAGATTCTTCTATCTCATTGCTAGATATTATTGTAAAACACCAAAAAAAATAATTTCAATTATTAAACAAACATAGATATGTCTAAAATTGTAGAAAGAATTTCCGGGATCTCGGTTTTACTTCTTGGCTTAATATCCGTATTTTTAGTAATACTAATATATGTCGGAGGTAATGCAGATTCCATAATGGTGGGCGAAGATGCGCTTACTGTTCCCAAATTTACTGACCCATTATTATACTGGTCATATTTTCTATTAGCACTAGCATTAGGGATTACATTACTGCTTACAATTGTGGGATTTGTAAAAAACCTTATTGAGAATCCAGCAGCTGCAATTAAACAATTAATTCCATTAATTTTATTTGTAGTAATATTTGTAATATCATGGTTATTCGGAAGTGCTGAAAAAATATCGATTATTGGCTACGAAGGAACTGACAATCAAGGTTTTTGGGCTCAATTTACCGATATGTTAATATTCTCCATTTACGCTTTATTCATTGGTCTTGGGCTTACTATTGTAGGTTCAGGAATTTATAGAAAAATAAAATAAGAACGAGTATCTATTTACTCAAATTATCCAGTTTAATTAAATCATGGGAAAAAAGAGACAAATTGGCGAGATTAACTCGAGCTCGATGGCTGATATCGCGTTTTTGCTTTTAATTTTCTTCCTTGTAACCACTTCGATGAGTACAAGCACAGGTTTGTCGCGCCGACTACCACAACCTTTGCTCGAAGATCAGGTAATTCCACCTGTAGATATTAACAAACGAAATATTTTCATTGTTAAAATCAACAGCCAAAATCAAATTTTGGTACAAGGAGAAGAGTTAAGTGTAAAAGAGTTACGCGAAAGAGCCAAAGAATTTATCAAAAATCCGAATAATGATGAAAAACTTCCGGTACTAACGAAAGTGAATATTCCATTACTTGGAGAAATGGATGTTACTAAAGATCACGTTGTTTCGTTACAGAACGACGTTGATACACAATATCAGGCTTATATCGAAATTCAAAACGAATTGGTTGCAGCTTATAATGAATTGCGTAACGAACTTTCGAAAGATAAATTCGGTAAAAACTTTGGAGAATTAGACGAAGAACAGCAAGATGCTATTCAAAGTGTATATCCACAAAAGATTTCGGAAGCTGAACCTAAAAATTACGGAGGAGGAAAGAAATAATGGCACAAATCAGAAAAGACAAAGAAAGAGAAACGCCGGCGTTAGCAACTTCGTCGCTACCTGACATTATTTTCATGTTCCTATTCTTCTTTATGGCGGTAACAACCATGAAAGAGGTAACATTTAAGGTTCGTGTATCACCTCCTTATGCAACGGAAGTGCAGAAACTGGAAAACAAATCACTCACACGTTATGTATATGTAGGCAAACCTATGCAACAATATACAAAATCGTTTGGTAGCGAAACTCGTATCCAGTTAGGCGATGCATTTGCTGACATTTCGGAACTTGAAAGTTTTATTGTAAGCGAACGTAGCGCTATGAACGAAAATGATCAGAGCATGATGACCGTTTCGATTAAAGCTGATAAAGACACTAAAATGGGTATTATCAACGATATTAAGCAATCGCTTCGTAGAGCTTATGCATTAAAAATTGTTTATACAGCAAATAAAACTGTTGTTAACGAATAAACCATTCAAATACTATTTTCAAAAAAGGATGCTCTAAAGGCATCCTTTTTTTTCATCTGTTTTTATTTTATTTTATCTGCCCCCTAACCCTCTAAAGGGGGAATAAGAATGGGAATAAGACTGGTACTTTGAGTTTTGTTTTTTTATAATCATCTTCTTCCCAATAAATCGGGACTAGTTGTGCGTCCAAATTTTTATATTGATCATAGGTGTTTCAAGTATTAATCAATTAATCAATTAATAATTCAATTCTATCAAAATTACGCTATAAATACATTGTTTTTACCTTTCAAAAATGAGATAATTTTAGTAATTTTGCAGCCCTGAATTAGTTAATGGTTAATTAGTTCGTCTGTTAATTGGTTCATTCGTTTTTTTAGCTATTAATTTACTAGTTCTTCAAAATTCGTATAATTTGCTTCTTTTGATATGACAAAATTTAAAGAGTATTCCGGTCTTAATCTATCCGACGTAAACAAAAACATATTGAATCGTTGGGAAGAACACGATATTTTCCATAAGAGTGTCGAAATCCGTGAGGGAAAACCTTCATTTGTTTTTTACGAGGGTCCACCTTCGGCCAATGGGATGCCTGGAATTCATCATGTTATGGCGCGCACCATCAAGGATATTTTTTGTCGTTACAAAACCATGCAGGGCTTTCAGGTTAAGCGTAAAGCCGGTTGGGATACGCACGGACTTCCTGTAGAATTGGGCGTGGAAAAAGCATTAGGCATAACCAAAGAAGACATTGGCAACAAAATCAGTGTGGACGAATACAATGCCGCCTGCCGTAGCGATGTAATGAAATATACCAAAGAATGGGAAGACCTGACTACCAAAATGGGTTATTGGGTGGATATGAACGACCCGTACATAACTTACGACAATCGGTACATTGAAACGCTTTGGTGGTTGCTCAAACAACTTTACAACAAAAACTTACTATACAAAGGTTACACCATTCAGCCATTTTCGCCCGCTGCAGGCACCGGACTTTCTACACACGAACTAAACCAACCCGGATGTTATCGCGATGTAAAAGACACAACTTGTGTGGCGCAATTTCACCTCTCCCCAACCCTCTCCAAAGGAGATGGAGAAGAGTACAATACAAACGAAGTGCTAAAACGTAAATTTACGCTCAATTCCCCTCCTTCGGAGGGGTTAGGGGAGGTGTACTTTCTTGCTTGGACAACCACCCCGTGGACTTTACCATCGAATACGGCACTTTGCGTTGGACCAAATATCGATTATGTATTGGTTGAAACAACAAATCCATACACAAAAGAAGCATGTAAACTCATTCTTGCAGAAGCTTTAACAGGACAGGTTTTAGGCAAAAATGAATACGATATTCTTGGTAAATGTAAAGGCTCGGAACTTGCCGGATTAGAATATGAACAGCTTATTCCATGGATGAGCCCATATACTATTAGCGAAAAAACTGCTACAACACAATCTCCCTCTCCTATGGAGATGGTTGGAAAGATGTCTGCTTTTAAAGTCATCTCAGGCGATTTTGTAACGACCGAAGATGGCACCGGAATTGTTCACATCGCTCCTACTTTTGGCGCGGACGATGACCGTGTTGCCAAACTTAACGGTGTTCCACCAATGTTGTTGATTGACAAAGACGGAAATCGCCAGCCAATGGTTGACCGTACCGGAAAATTCTTTAAATTAGAAGACTTAGACCCTGAATTTGTGGCGTCGAATGTAAATGCGGATATTTATGCCGAATACGCCGGTCGCTTTGTAAAAAATGCTTATGACAGCACGCTCACTGATGAAGACACAACGCTTGATGTTGATATCTGCGTGATGTTGAAACAGCAAGGCTTGGCTTACAAAATTGAAAAACATACACACAATTATCCACACTGCTGGAGAACCGATAAACCTGTTTTATATTATCCGTTGGATAGCTGGTTTATCAAAACCACTGAATATAAGGATAAAATGATTGAGTTAAATAATACAATTAATTGGAAACCTCAATCGACTGGATCAGGAAGATTTGGTAAATGGCTTGAAAATTTGCAAGATTGGAATCTTTCAAGAAGCAGATATTGGGGAACACCGCTTCCTATCTGGCGTTCAGAAGATGGTACCGAAGAAATTTGTATCGGTTCGGTGGAAGAATTAATAGCAGAAATTGAGAAATCAATAGCAGCCGAATTTATGACCGAAAATCCGTACAAAAACTTTAAAGTGGGCGAATATACTGCTGAAAATTATGCCGTAAAAAATATAGATTTACACCGTCCGTATGTTGATGAAATTATCCTTGTTTCAGCTTCGGGCAAACCAATGAAGCGCGAACTCGATCTGATTGACGTTTGGTTCGATTCGGGAGCAATGCCTTATGCACAAATGCATTATCCGTTTGAAAATAAAAGCCCCCTAAATCCCCCGAATGGGGACTTAAAAACGTATAAAACAGCCAATTCGCTTTTATACGAAATACTAAAAGAAAATGCTAAGAAACATAGACAGAATCCAACTCCTGCAGAGGAAGTTCTTTGGGAAAATCTAAGTGGAAAACAACTTGAAAATTACAAATTCAGAAGAGAGCATGTAATTGATGATATTATTGTTGATTTCGTATGTTTAAAGGAAAATATAGTTATTGAAGTAGATGGAGGATACCACAATAAACCAGAAATTAAAGAATTAGATAAACTTAAAAAAGAAATTCTTGAAAGTTATGGCTTCAGAGTAATTCGCTTTTCTAATGATGAAGTCTTATATAAACTCGAAAGAACGCTAAAACTTATCAAACACGCGCTCTTAAGTTCCCCTTCGGGGGATTTAGGGGGCTCCTTCCCAGCCGATTTTATTTCAGAAGGTGTTGACCAAACCCGCGGATGGTTCTTTACACTACACGCTATCAGCACCATGATCCGTGGCTCGGTGGCATTTAAAAATGTTATTTCGAATGGACTTGTTTTAGATAAAAACGGAAACAAAATGTCGAAACGTCTTGGCAACGGCGTTGATCCGTTTTCGTCTATCGAAAAATACGGCTCCGACCCATTGCGTTGGTATATGATGACCAATGCTTCGCCATGGGATAACCTGAAATTCGACATCGAAGGTGTGGAAGAAGTTCGTCGCAAATTCTTCGGAACGCTTTACAATACATACTCGTTCTTCTCGCTTTATGCCAATGTAGATAAATTCACATACACTGAAGCTGAAATACCAATGGGAAAACGTCCGGAAATCGACCGTTGGATTATTTCATTGCTGAATACATTAGTAAAAGATGTAACTGAATACTACGAATTGTACGAACCTACCCGTGCAGGCCGTGCTATTTCGGATTTTGTAAGCGAGAACTTGAGTAATTGGTATGTTCGTTTGAACCGTAAGCGTTATTGGGGTGGTGCATACGACGAAGATAAAATTTCGGCTTACCAAACACTTTATACTTGTTTGGAAACTATTTCGAGACTTATGGCTCCTATTGCACCATTCTTTGCCGACCAACTTTTCCTCGATTTGAATGCAGCTCACGGAAAAGACAAGAGCGAATCGGTTCACTTAGCCGATTTCCCATCGTACAACGAAGCTTTGATTGACAGCAACTTAGAAGAATGTATGCAATTAGCGCAACAAACTTCGTCGATGATACTGGCGTTGCGACGTAAAGCCGATAAAAAAGTGCGTCAGCCACTTACTAAAGTAGTTATTCCTGCGCCGGACGAAACTACATTCAAACAGCTCAGTTACATTGCTGACCTTGTAAAAGCCGAAGTAAACGTAAAAGAGTTCGAAGTAATTCCTGCCGACAATGACATGGAAAATTTAGTAAAGAAAATAAAACCAAATTTTAAAATATTAGGCAAAAAATACGGCAAACAGATGAAAGAAATTGCAGCTGCAATGTTATCATTTGGAAACTTTGAAATTAGTGAAATTGAACGAAACGGGCAATTTGTGCTTACATTACCAACTGGCGTTGTTGAACTTACGCCCGAGAACGTTGAAATTATTACCGAGGATATGCAGGGTTGGTTGGTAACTAACGAAGGCAAATTGACCGTTGCACTCGACATAACTGTAACCGATGCATTAATGCGCGAAGGTATTGCCCGTGAGTTGGTTAACCGTATACAAAACATACGCAAATCCAATGGTTTTGAGATTACTGATAAAATTATTATTGAAATTGAAAATAATGAAAATATCAATGAGGCTGTTTTAGAGTTTAAGGAATATATTGCAACACAAACACTAGCATTGGAGGTGAAATTAGCTGAGAAAGTAACGCAACCAACCGAACTTGATTTGGAAGACTATGTGGTAAATATTTCTGTTACAAAAGCATAAACGGATTTTTCAAAAATAACACAAAATAATTGGTTGTCTGCAAATTATTTGCTATTTTCGCAGCATAATACAGGAGAGAATCGCAAATCGCTTAAAGCACATTGTAAAACAACTTAAAACAAACAGTTATGTCAGATAAAACAAGATATTCAGATGTTGAATTAGCGGAGTTTAAAGAATTAATTCTTGACAAACTTGCTAAAGCTCAAAAAGATTACGAGTTGTTGCGCGATGGTATATCAAATGCCGATGGCAACGATATTATGGACACCTCACCAACTTTTAAGGTGCTCGAAGAAGGTGCTGCTACGCTTTCGAAAGAAGAATCAGGAAGATTGGCACAACGCCAGATGAAATTTATTCAACACTTGCAAGCTGCCCTTGTTCGTATCGAAAATAAAACGTATGGCATTTGTCGCGAAACAGGAAAGTTAATCCCGAAAGAACGACTTCGCGCTGTACCGCATGCTACCTTAAGTATTGAAGCAAAAAATGTAAACAAACGATAACACAAAATTCAATAATTTTCGGCAACAGCATATACAATCTGTTGCCGAATTTTGTTTGTATTTGTCAGATAAAGCCAAGATAAAGAAAACAAATTATGTCCATTACAAAAAAATCAATACTGCTTGTAATATTAGTCTTATTAATCGACCAAGCATCAAAGATATTTATAAAATTGAACTTTGCTCTCGGCGAACATATTGAAGTTTTCAGTTGGTTTCAGATATTTTTTGTTGAAAACAACGGTATGGCTTTTGGCATGGAAATTATAGGTAAATTATTTTTAACGCTCTTCCGGATTGTAGCTGTAAGTGGTTTAATTTATTTTATTTATAAATTAATCAAACAAGGAGTCCGACAGGGTTATATTTTAGCCGTTTCGCTTTTGTTAGCAGGTGCTGCCGGCAATATTTTCGATTCGCTATTTTATGGCTTACTTTTTAGCGAAAGCTATGGAATGGCAGCTACGTTTTTACCCGAAACAGGTGGATATGCTCCTTTGTTTTACGGAAAAGTAGTGGATATGTTGTATCTCCCGATTATCAAAAACAGTGCAGGCGAAACCCTGTTTTTCAGTCCTGTTTTCAATATTGCCGACTCAGCCATAAGCATCGCAGTAGGTATTATCCTCCTGTTTTTCCGCAAAGATTTAAACGACAGTTTAGAAACAAAAAAACCTGTCAAGCAAGAGAATGCCATCTAAAAATCAACTTCTTTTACTCTTAGTTGCTTTTGTATTGGCTTTTACAGCCTGTAAAAAACAGCCGGACGAAACTCTTTCGCGCAAAGAGATGACCAATTTTTTGATAGATTTACATAAACTCGATGGGACCCTTTCAGACAGAGGATTGGGAACTGTCGATGACCGAAATAATGTTTATTACTACAATGCATTATTGAAAAAGCACGGAATAACAAAAGCACAGTTTGATTCTACCTTAGTTTATTATGCCAAAAACCCAAAGAAATTTGAGCGTGTGTATACCGATGTTATTGAAGAGCTAACAAAGCTCGACGAGCAAGTAAAAGCCGGAAATTTCCATCCGGTGGATTCAGCAGCATTGCGCAACTCAATTGAAAATTTATGGCCGTTGGCATCCTCAAGATACCATTTTGCAAAAGACTCTACACCTGTAAAAATACAATTCGTAATTAAAAACCGCCAACTTGCATGGAACGATGTGTATAAACTTTCGTTTTTACATCAAGCAGGTAAATCGGATTCAGTTAAAAATAAACAAGCTGTCATTCGTATTCACTACAGAGGCAACAAAATAGACAGCATTGTTTGTAAAACTATAAGTGATAGCCTTTTGCGTCGATATACTATAACTTTTGTTGCCGGAAAACAACTAAGTATCGATTCTATCACAGGCGCATTAATCAATTACAAACCTGTCAAAGGAAAGTTCAATGCACTGATTGACAGCATAAAACTAACCAGGAAATTTGATACATTAGCTCAGGATAGTATCCAGAAAGTTATATCGGTTATCGAAAACCCAACGATACAGGTTGAGGCTCGAAAAGAGCTTATTCGATTGCGAAGTAAAATTTTATTGCAACAAAAAAATGAAACGCCTGAGTAGTCAGCTCATAATTACCGAATCGGCCGAAACACTGCGAAACAGCGTCGTTGAACTCAACAATTACGCCATAAGCTACCAAAATATTTTAACTCACAATCACGAAACAGCGCATACCTTGTTTTATGATGGGATATTGAGTCCAATTGTTATTTCACTCGCAGCGCATGGTATAACTAAACGTGAAATTGAGAATACAGGTTATAAAATTGTTCTGATTGAGGATATAGATACAGTAAAGTCATTCGAAGATAAAAAGACAATAATCGACTTAAAAACAGATAACCCATTATTAATAAACGACTTAATAAAAAAACACCATCACGTATTTTGCCGTTTCAACAGTATTGATTTTATCATTGCCTGCACTGTTTTGCCCCAATTAGTTATTTCTGACTTTAATAGTATGTCCGAATGCAGAACTTTGTGGTCGGGAACGAATTTGGCAGATAAAAAAATCACCGCTCAAACTTCTGTTTCCATTGTTTGAATCCGGTGAAAGTACTTGTAATTAAAACTCCTACTGAATAGTATAATTGGGAGTAATAATTTTATCCATACACGCATCAAAAGGCTCAGTTGGTATCACCTCCAACAACTGAAAATCATAGCAAACACCAATTTTTGTGATACTTTTATTATTGAAATAACGATCGTAATAGCCTTTTCCCCTTCCTAAACGGTTTTTACTTTTATCGAAAGCAATACCCGGAACAATTACCAAATCAATTTGGCGCAAATACTCTCTTTGAGCTTCGGGTTCCCAAATACCCATATCACTTTTACGTAATTCATCAGTTGATATAAACGGTTTTATCAACATTTCATCACCTTTAACCATAGGCAACAACATTTGCTTTTTAGCGCCCCATTTCACAATAAAATTGTGCGTTGGCAGTTCGTCGGGCATCGACCAATACATTAAAACGGATTTGGCATTCATAAATTCAGACAACAATTCAATTTTCTCGAAAACAGTAGCTGCGCTTTGTGATTTTTCCATATCGCTTAGTACATTTTTTTTGTTCCTAATTCGTCGTCGAATTTTTGCTTTTTCCGACTCTTCGACATGCTTTTTTCGCTTTAGTTTGTTTAAAATCTGCTTGAAAAATAAGTTCATAGAATTATATCATTTAATTAGAAATTTACAATTGACCTGCTTCCACGAGTACTATCACTCTCTCAAGCACTTTATCTTTGTTGGATGCATCAAATTCCGATTTTAAATTCGAGCCAAAAAGTCGGGCTACTCCCTGCCAAAAAAAAGCTGTAAAGGAGCCTTTATAAGCCTTTATTAAATCGAAAGTAGTTTTATCTGTTTCTCTATCAACAAGTTTCATTAAAATGCGTCCCTGATTAACAGTCATCTTCTTTAAATCTGTCTCGTATTTTTTAAAAGACTCCTTTTCGAATTCTTTCATAAACTTCTTTCGTTCGCTATCTGACTTTATGTTTACTAATTTCATATTGACCATGGAGAGTTCTCTCGAAATTAGTTTTGCATAGGGCAGGGTACGCTTCACATCGCGCACTGTACGCCAAAAATACTGTTCCTGCGCCTTATTTTTGAAAGTTGAACGAGGAAAAACCCAAATATCGTGTAAATATGCTAACAAGATTGTGTCATTACCATTTACCTGAGCCATTAATATAGCACCACCTTTAGGCACAAATTCATCGCTTTTGCTTTGGGCTAATAAGTTCTCACCCAAAAGCAGAAAGGCAATTAATGAAAATAAAAATATCTGAAATCGTTTCATAAAGTGCAAATATAATAAATTTTTATTCAAAATTGATTGAATTATTCTTTAAAATTAAATTCAAAACAGCATTTATTGCAAAAAAAATATTTTTATCGGGCAACCACAAAAATTAGGGTTTATTTTATCTATAAATATGTCAGTTTCGAAATTTTTGTTTATTTTTGGCTTCAATTTTTGAGAATTTTAAACCGCTGACTATTTATTATTTTTATGAGAAAAAATTGTTTACTTTTTCTGTATTTCATCTTTTTTCAGACATTATCAGGGCAAACATACGAAATTACGCCCTCGACCTATTCGGTAGCGAATGCATCGGTAGCCAATAACAAATATTATTCCGCATTTCAGAATCCAGCCTCATTGGCAACGCAAAGTGGCACACAAATTGGACTTCAATACGAGAACAAATTTATTGTAAATGCCTTAGCAAAGAGAAGCATCTTTGTCGCATCACGTACAAATCTCATAAACATTGGAATAGCAGCCACTTTCTCGGGTTTCGAATTGCACAACGAGCTATTAACAGGCGTTTTACTATCAAAAAACTTCAATAATATTTTTCAACTTGGAGTTCAATATAATTACTACTCAGTGTACTTAGCTGAGGCTAACAAGCGGTATGCCGCATTTTTTCCTCAAATAGGACTTATTGTAAAAGTATCGCCTACAGTAAAAATCGGATTCTCAACCTTCAATCCAGGTCAACAAGTTATTCAACTTAAATATGTAAAAAAACAGATTCCAACAGTTTTTAGTTTAGGAGGAGACTGGAAAATTTCCGAAAATTTGAATTTCTTATTTCAAACAGATAAAAATGTAAGTGGAAATTATCGGATTGCCGGTGGTTTTGAGTACGAAATAAAGCATTTTCTAACATTTAAAACAGGAGCCTATCACGCTGAATATCTTATACCTGCTATTGGATGTGGCATTAAAATGAAAAGTTTCGATTTTATCCTCCATACCGAGTTGCATCCTATACTCGGACTTACTACTAATGCTGCGATTCAATACGCTATTTCGAAAAAGTAAATGGTATGAAACTCAGATTGTTCATAGTTAGTTTGTTTACAGCAACATATTTATCTGTTACATCGCAGAATGCAACACAAACTGCCGAAAGTATTATCAACGACATTTTTGAACAATACACCGCCGAATCGGACGAAACTATTGACTATGAGTCGTTTTACGACGATTTAATTTCTCTTGTAGACAATCCGCTCAACCTGAACACTGCAAGTAGTAACGAACTTGAAAAATTAGCATTTTTATCCGATGTTCAAATTGAGAATATTCTGGCTTATATCTATAAAAACAAACAATTGAACACCATATATGAGCTTCAACTGATTGAAGGCATTGATATGACTGACATTCGAAACATGTTGCCATTTGTGCAGGTAGGCAAAACCAACGATTTGAATGAAAAAATTTACACAAATGAAATTTTTAAATATGGTAAATCGGATGTCATGTTTCGTATGGATAAAGGATTGGAACAAAAGAAAGGATATATAAAAAGCACAGACTCTGAAGGTATATCTTCGGCTCCTTACAACGGTTCCTCTATCTATAATTCGTTGAAATACAATTTCAATTTCAAAAATCGCATTCAATTTGGAGCCTCAATGGAAAAGGATGCAGGGGAACAATTTTGGGGAACAAAACACAAGGGCTACGACTTTTATTCCTTATATTTTCAGGGAAATAACATTGGTAAATTTAAAACAATAGTCGCCGGAAATTTCAGAGCATCTTTCGGACAGGGATTGGTATTTAACTCCGGATTCGGTTCTTCCAAATCGTCGTATACACTCAATGTCGTTTCGCGCGATAATGGTTTGAAGAGATTAAGTTCGACCGACGAAACAAACTATTTTAAAGGCGTAGGAGGTACATTTAAACTTGGAAAAACCGAAATCAACTTATTCTACTCTAACAAAAAAACAGATGCCGATACCCTCAATGGGAGTTTCAAAAGTTTTTATCGTGCCGGCTTGCATCGTACTGATAGCGAAACAGACAAAAAACATAGCGTGACCATGCAAACCATTGGTATGCATACTACAACAAATCTCGGATTGGCACGACTTGGATTTACAATGGCGCATACCCTGTTAAGCGATACGCTTTTACCCGACAAAGCTCCTTATAATCTACACTATTTTAGCGGATTACAGCAAATATCGGCAAGTACCGATTATCGTATTCGGCTTGGCTCATTTAATGTTTTTGGCGAAACCGCATTTACCAACAACAAAGGCGTTGCTACAATTAATGGCATATTATTTTCACCAACAAGTACCGTAAGTATTGTAACATTATGGCGATATTATTCACCTGAATACGATACGTTTTATGCCAATGCTTTTTCGGAAAACACACGGATAAATAATGAAACTGGCATGTATATCGGAACTGAAATCAGACCATTCAGCAGATGGAAACTTTCGGCATATACCGATAGTTATCGTTTTCCATGGTTAAAATATGGCGTAAATGCACCCTCGTCAGGTCAGGATTATCTGTTGCAAGCCGAATTTAATCCCAAGCGAAATTTAGGAATGAATTGGCGACTGAAATTTGAGCAGAAACAAAAAAACACTGACAATATCACCATTGCTGGTATTGGAAATTATGCAAAAGGCTCAGTTCGCTATCAACTTATGTATAACTCAGGTAATTTTTCGACCAAAAATCTGATCGAAATAAGTTATTCGGACTCGGCATCGACTAATCCAAAAATCGGTTTTGCCGCCTATCAGGATATGAGTTACAATTTTAATTCACTTCCGCTCAGTATCGATTTCAGATACATGCTATTCGATGCTCCAACCTACGACAACCGCTTTTATCTCTACGAAAAAGATATTTTATACGCTTTTTCGATACCCATGTTTTACGGATTAGGATTGCGCTATTATTTAAACATGAAATACGAACTGACTAAAAATTTCAGCTTATGGTTTAAAATAGCCCAAACAGTTTATGGCGACAACAGAGCTTCCATAAGTAGTGGAAATGAGGAAATTCAGGTAAACAAAAAAACGGATATTCGATTTATGATACGTTATCGGTTTTAAATCCTACCTTTATTTACCTTTTTTAAAAGGCGCATCCAACATTTTTGCTTACTTTTGTGTTTAATCATATT
>DYSC01000149.1 GCA_020726365.1 Porphyromonas sp. | reverse complement strand
AAATTGAATTTTATATATAAGAAAAAAGAATAGGAACACCGATTAACGCGGATTTGACGGATTAAATGTAAAATAACGGACTTGACTGAGGCAGGCAGGTCTAAAAACGGATTTTTAAAACTCGTAGATGCTTGACAATTTCGCGCTGTTTGCTTTGTTTGTTTCTACTAATTTTGTTATATTTGCAAAAAAAAAGACTTTCCGGAATGTTGATAAAGCGGTTAATTGTATTTTTTGTGTTGTTTAATTTTTGTTTTCAAGCATTTTCGCTTGATGCTTTTATTCGCATCAATCAACTTGGATACACGCCAAACGGCATTAAGAAGGCAATTTTTATTAGCGAATCAAAAATTGCAATCAAAGGTTTTTCGATTCACGATGCGCTTACCGACGAAAAATTGGCTGATTTTACTTCTGTTGTTTCAAACAATGCATTTGAGCAGTTTACGAGCGTTTTTACACTTGATTTTTCGGCTTTCAGAGCCGAGGGTGCTTTTTACATCAAAGCCGACCATGCTTTTTCGCCTACCATTTTTATCAATAAAAACAGTTATCGCGGTTCTGCCGATTTTTTGTTAAATTATTTGCGTCAGCAGCGTTGTGGCTTTAATCCTACGCTAAATAGTTATTGCCATCAAAACGATGGATTTGAAGTCCCTAAAAAAAATCTTTCTGTCATTCAAAAGCCTTCAAATAAAAAATTGTCAAAAATTGCATCCGCAAAGCCTTTGTCTCAGCCCTTGTCTGTCGATGCACTTGGTGGTTGGCATAATGCGTCGAATAATATTAAGTACGGCGCTACATCGGCTGCTGCTGTTTTTCAACTATTATATGCTTATCGTATGAATCCGGCTGCATTCGACGATTATTACGATGCCAATGGCTTGCAGTATCCAAATAAAATCCCAGATGTGCTCGATGAGGCAAAATGGGGCTTGGATTGGTTGATGAAAATGAATCCGCACAACGAAGTGTTGTATTATCAGGTGTCCGACGACCGCGACTATTTGGGTTTTCGCTTACCTATCGACGATGAGGCTGATTATGGTTGGGGAGTAGGGAAAGAACGACCCGTTTATCGTGCTACAGGTAAGCCCGAAGGACTTTTTAGTATAAAAAACCGATCGACAGGTATAGCCTCCATTGCAGGAAAATATGCAGCGGCTTTTGCACTTGGCTCTGATATGTTACGTGCGTTTTATCCTGTTTTTGCCGATTCGCTCGAACGGCGGGCTTTTCGATTGTACGATTATGGTAAAAAGTACCCTGGAGTTTGTCAGAGTGCACCAGCTAAAGGCAATGTGTTTCACGAGGAAGACAATTGGGCAGACGATATGCAATTGGCTGCTTCGCAATTGTATCAATTGAACTTTGAACCCGTGTTTCAAAACGAAGCAGCTGCTTATGGGCGGTTAGAACCAATTATTCCGTGGCTTTTTTCCGATACCGTCAATCATTATCAGTGGTTTCCGTTTACCAATTACGGACATTATGTGTTGGCTAATTCCGAAAAGCCGGAGATTAAAGAAGAGTTTTTGCAAAATATCCGTTTTGGATTAAAACGTGCCGAACTGCGTAAAGGTAATAATCCATTTGGCGTGGGTGTGCCTATGGTTTGGGGCTCAAATAATTATGTTACGGCGCTTGCCACACAATGTAATTTGTATCGTCGTTATTCGGGCGATTCTACTTTTATTGGCATGGAAACGGCGTTATTGGATTGGCTTTTCGGCTGTAATCCGTGGGGTGTGAGTATGGTGGTGGGCTTGCCGCAAAGTGGACGAACGCCCATACAGTTGCATTCGGCTTTTACTTTCGAAAAAGGAATTGCACAAAAAGGAGCATTGGTGTCGGGTCCGGTTCGCAATACGGTATTTAACCGTTTAACCGACTCTACAATAATGATTAGTACTGATAAATTAGCACGTTTCCATTCGAAATGGGCAGTGTATCACGACGAATTCAGCGATTTTATAACCAATCAACCTACATTGGATGGTACTGCTTCGTTGGTATATTTGTTGGGTGCTAAGCAGTTTGAAGAGAATAAACAACCGCAGAAAAATCGTATTGTGGATGGTGGCATTGTGCAAACCGACCGTTCGAAAAAACAAATTAGTATTGTATTTACAGGACATGAATTTGCCGATGGTGCTAAAAAAATCATAAAAGCACTTCGAAAAAATAAGGTAAAAGCATCTTTTTTTTTTACGGGTGATTTTTTACGTAAGCGCAAATTTACATCCTATATAAAAGGCATTAAAAAAGATGGACATTATATTGGTGCACATTCCGATCAGTACTTGCAGTACTGTCAGCTTGCAAATCGGAATTCGTTGCTTGTTGATAAGGCTTTATTTATAAGGGATTTAAAAGAAAACTTTATTGAATTAGCCAAATTTGATATTCTAAAGGCGGATGCACCGCTTTTTGTTCCGCCTTACGAATTGTACAACGATAGTATTAGTCAGTGGTGTAAAGAAGTGGGACTTACCTTGGTGAATTTTACACAGGGTACACGCTGCAATGCCGATAATACCATTCCCGAAATGCGCGAAAAGTATTTTTCGAGCGAGGAAATTTATTCAAATATACTGAAGGTTGAAAGTACGGAAACATTAAATGGTCATATTCTGTTGTTTCATATTGGAACCGATCCGCGCCGCACCGATAAGTTTTACAATAGGTTGAGTGGTCTGATTGGCGAGTTGAAAAGCAAAGGATATGAATTTACAGAATTACAAAAAGCAATTTATTAATTGCATCCCATAGCTCCATCTCCTTATGGAGATGGTTGGGGTGAGGTCTAAATTTTTAAAAAACATAATATTGTGTTAGCAAAACGAATTATTCCATGTCTGGATATTAAGGATGGAAAAACAGTAAAAGGCATTAATTTTCTGAATATTACCGATGTGGGCGACCCTGTGGAGTTGGGTGCGCTTTATGCGCAACAAGGAGCCGACGAATTGGTGTTTCTGGACATTACGGCTACCAACGAAAAACGAAAAACGCTCTCCGAATTGGTTACGCGCATTGCCAAAAATATTAATATTCCATTTACTGTGGGTGGAGGTATTTCGAGTGTCGAAGATGTGTCGGTGCTGCTTGCCTGTGGTGCCGATAAAATTTCTGTCAATACATCGGCTGTTCGTAATCCGCAATTAATCCACGATTTGGCAAGTCAGTTTGGCAGTCAGTGTGTGGTGTTGGCTATCGATACCAAATGCATTGATGGCGATTGGTTTGTGTTTTTGAATGGCGGTCGTATTCCGACTGATATTAAAACGGTAGATTGGGCAAAGCAGGCTGTAGCGCTCGGTGCAGGCGAAATTTTACTTACCTCGATGAATAACGATGGAACAAAAGATGGTTTTGCGCTCGACATAACGCGGGCGGTCTCCGAAGCGGTAAATGTGCCGGTTATTGCCAGTGGTGGTGCCGGAACAATGGAGCATTTTATTACGGTGTTCGACGAAGGAAAAGCCGATGCAGCTTTAGCAGCCAGTATTTTTCATTACAAAGAAATAGCTATTCCGGAATTAAAAACATTTTTGAAAAAAAATGGGGTGGAAGTGAGGCTGTAATGATAAAATCATTTAAATAATTCAAATTGATTTGAATCATTTTTTCAACATGTTAAAAAATAAAAAAAACTGCCTACCACACCTATCCGACCTATCAGCGTACACCTGCCGAGTTTACGTTATTGGCAATGCAGGTTCCCATGAGCGAGTAAATAATGGCGGTTCGCAGGGCAGCTTCATGATTTCCGCAGAAAAGGTAGTTTTTGCGTCCTAAGGTTAGTGCGACCTGCAAATGTGCTTGACTACGAAGCGTGGGCTAATCTTTCGAAGAACCTTACTTTATTCAATGTAAATACTCCGATAATTTTAGATTACAAAAACG
>DYSC01000148.1 GCA_020726365.1 Porphyromonas sp. | reverse complement strand
CATCAACTCATCTTTTTTTCTTAAAAAAATCCTTCACCAACCTGCTGCATTCCTCTTCTAATATTCCCGATGTAACTTCTGTTTTCGGATGCAATGCTTTTGGAGCATATTGAGTATAGCCACGTTTTTCATCAGTAGCACCGTACACAATTCGCGAAATTTGCGCCCACCCCAATGCACCGGCACACATCACGCATGGTTCTACTGTTACATATAATGTACAATCTACCAAATATTTACCACCCAGAAAACTTGCAGCAGCTGTTATTGCCTGCATTTCGGCATGAGCCGTTACGTCAGTCAGTGTTTCGGTTAGGTTATACCCACGTGCAATAATTCGCCCTTGACAAACTACCACTGCACCAATAGGCACTTCGTCGCGCTCACCAGCCTTTTGAGCTTCAATTAACGCCTGACGCATAAAATACACATCGGGGTTTGTGTCTTTTGTATCGTTTTCGGAATAATAATGTATTGGCATTATCGATTTTTTAAAAGTTCATTTAATTTCCATGCTTGTACATGCAGTATTCCATTGCGCGAAGGCAATTCAAGTTCATCTAAGCTTACCACATATTTTTCGTAATTATCTCTTATTGTGTCAAAAGCTCCATATTCTCGTCCGATTGTTGTATCGTCAATTAATAAATAGGCTACTTGAAAATATAATATTTTATCATTTTTTATGGCTACAAAGTCAATTTCTGCATTTCTCATTGCTCCTATATAAACTTCAAATCCAGCTTGTCGCAATTGTAGATAAACTGCATTTTCGAGCAAATAATCAGTACCATAAGCATAGCCTGCATACAAATAATTTTTGTAAGCCAAGTCATTTGAATAATGTTTACAACTACCCGATAAAATTTCTTTTCCTCTAATTGAATATCTATCAACACGATGCGTTAGATATGTATGCTCAATGTAGCTAATATAAGTAGCGACTGTTTCGTAATTCGTTTTACGATTTTTCGATTTAAAATAATTTACAATGTTGGTTATCGAAATTAGATTGGATGCATTATTTACCAGAAAGGCAAATAAATCTTCTAACAATTTTGCATCCTTAATATTATATCGTTGCACAATATCGCGGAGCAAAACGGTATCTTTTATTGCCGAAATATAATACCTTTTTAATTCATTATCAGCTAAATGAAATAATTCAGGCAAACCTCCTGTTTGTAAAAATTCGGTATACGATTGTTTTGAAGGAGCATTATTCAAAAAACCACAAAATTCGGAATAACTGAACGGGAATATCTGTAAAGTTACATATCTACCCGATAGTAAAGTTGCTAATTCGCCCGATAGCAATTGAGAGTTTGAACCCGAAATGTAAATCTCGTAGCTATCTACTGTATTCTGCGACAAAGAGTTGATAACTTTTTCCCAACCGCTAATATTCTGAATTTCGTCAATAAAAATGTATTTCTTGCCTTGTGGGTTTAATTCAATTTCGTAAGTTGAAATAAGCTCATTAAGCTGCATATAATCAGTCAAGTAATCAAACTCCACATATTCTTTATTGATATAAAGTGTATTTTCAGGTGGTACTCCATTTTTAATTAACTGGTGCAAAACCTGTTTAAGTATAAAACTTTTCCCTGAACGGCGCTGACCTACAAGTACTTTTATAAGCCTATTACCCGAAAAACGAACTAATTTGTTCAAATAATCAGTTCGCTCGTAACCAAGCTCAATACTATTTTGAAACCAAAAATTATATTTATGGATTATTGAAATCATTTTGGACATAATTGAAATTTTCGACAAATATACAACATTTTCAAATACAACCAAAATAATTTCATAAATACATTATATTAAAACACAAACGAAAATATGACTAATAATGCAGTATTTTCAAATGCACTTGAATTTTTTGCCAATCTTTTAATCTTTAATTCAACTTTCGCATATATAAAAAGTTGAATATGAGTATATTGTTTAAATGTACAAAACTTTCTACTTGCAGTGTTTTGTCCCCCTCTCCCAATGGAGAGGGGTTAGGTGAGGTCGAAAAAATCTAATCCGCGTGCAACGTAAAAGCATATCAGAAATAAACAAATTTCAAAAACTTATAACCATTTGATTATCATCTGTGATAGAATTTCAATTCTTTGTAAATTAAGTCATTAATAACTTGCGAAAGTTGAATTAATGATTAAATATATGGAGTATTATAAATTTTTTCAATCCCACAAAACTACAAAAAACACTTTACACTTCACCATTTATATGTTAATTTATTTTGGTGTAGAACTGCATATTTTTTTGTACTTTTGCAACACAACAAGTAATCCGACATTCCAATGATTCCTCCATTCCTCCAATCCGGCCACCAAATCAGAATCGTTTCACCTTCGGGCGCTATCGATCCGGCATTTATCGATGAAGCTAAGAAAGTACTCACTTCGTGGGGATTAAACGCTACCGAAGGCGACTTTGCCCGCAACGAGTACGGACGGTTTGGCGGAACGAAAGAACAACGCATTGCCGATTTACAGACGGCATTGGATGATACGAATGTAAAAGCCATTCTTTGCAGCCGTGGTGGATATGGTGTGGCTCAACTAATTGATAAACTTAATTTTACAAAATTCAAGGCAAACCCCAAATGGCTTATTGGCTTTAGCGATATTACCATACTGCACAATGCTATTTCGAATATTGGAGTTGCTTCCATTCACGGCATAATGGCAAAACACTTAACGGAATTGCCTGCCAACAGCGAACAGGTTCAGTTAATGAAAAATATACTTTTCGGGCAATTGCCACATTACCAACTACCTGCCCACAAACTAAACCGAACCGGAAATGCAGCTGGCAAACTTATTGGCGGCAATCTGTCGGTATTGGTAGGGATGATTGGAACTCCGTTCGATTTGCCTTACGAAGGAAATATCCTTTTTTTGGAAGATATTGCCGAAAAGCCCTACCACATCGACCGCATGATGCAACAACTACGGCTCTGTGGTGCCTTATCAAAAATAACGGGCTTAATCGTCGGGCAGTTTAGCGACTGCGACGAAGATCCGCTTATGAAACAAACCATTGCCGAAATCATTTTCGAAGCTGTAAAAGAATACAACTATCCCGTTTGCTTTAACTTCCCCGCCGGACATGTGGATTATAATTTACCGTTGGTGATGGGCGCAGAAGTGAGAGTGGAGATGATGGAGGAGACAATTGTTTATTGTTAACACTAAGATTTGATGGTTTGAAAAGTTTGATAGTTTGAAAGTATAAAGAATTTTTTAATGAAAACTGTAGTATTTTTGCTTGTCTTGTTTTGCTTTTTCAATATTATTTTTGCGCAGCAAAAACAAGTATTGATAAAAGACACTACCGACAGCAATTCGATTGTAAATAAAGTGCAGTCTATCCGTGAGATTGAGGTTCGTTCCAGAATGGCAACTGCAAATATAAAATCGGGCTCGAGTGGGCTTGTAATCGATGTAACTGAGCTCCGAAAACTTCCAAATATTGTGGGCGATGCCGACCCGTTTAAAGCTTTGCAGTACATGGGCGGCATTTCGCAAGCGGGCGATGCCAGTGCTAATATGAATGTACGCGGAGGTAACAACGATCAAAATCTGGTGATTTTGAATGGTAGTTATATTCAGAACCCAACGCATGTATTAGGATTATTTTCGGTTTTTAATCCCGATTTAATTGATCAGATGCGATACTACAAAACAGGTATTCCTGCCGAATATGGCGGACGGCTTTCGTCGGTAATTGATATTAAAAACTTCTCGAACATTCCCCCAAAAGCGCATATTGATGGTAGCGTAGGGCTTATATCGTCGCGCATCGCTTTAAAAGTTCCGCTATCGAAACGCTTTTCGTTATATGCTTCGCAGCGCGGAAGTTATATCGGAGCTTTTGTAATTCCGATGCTTCTGAAAGCGGGTATTAA
>DYSC01000147.1 GCA_020726365.1 Porphyromonas sp. | reverse complement strand
AAATAGGAATGCTCAATAATGTACGAATTACAATTTATCAACAAAATTCAACCTCGGATACTATCATTATTCCCAACGAAAGGCTTTTTGTGGTGTGGTAAAAATTTAATAGAAAACGACTAACAACATCTTTTATCTTAAATTTAAATATAATACTGCCATTCTTTACCTATTTTCTCTAAAAATGTGTATATTTGCATGTTTTTGTTTTATGAGATTTTATTGAATGAACAGATAAGGGAATCCACAAAAAAGTATGGAACGATAGCCGAAAAGCTTTACGAGTAGGCAAAATAATTAAATTAACTATTTAACATTTTAAACAAAAAAAGAATGAAAAAAAATGTATTATTTGTATTGTTTGGAGCAACCATCCTCTTAACAATGAATGCGTGTAAAACCGACGAGCTGGACTTAGACAAAGAGCTAAAGTTCTCGAAACTAAGTGTTGAAGAACAAAAAGCCAGTATTGAGCAAAATGGTTTGGGTCTTGTAACTGCTATGGAAGGTATGCAGAAGACAAAAGCTATGACTGCGCTTACGAACATGCTCGAAATGACAAGAGGTGAAATTGAGAATGCACCTATGCAACGACTTGTTTCGGACATTAAAAATGGTCGTCAAAAAGCGTTTAGTAACTTTGACAAACAAATGCGTATTAGCTATATCGATAGCGAGGTTTGGGGCGAATATACTTATAACTTCACGACCGAAGAAATGGAGCAGGTAAAAGAATTGACGAATAAGTTGATTATAAATTTTCCGGCCACAGCCTCTGCCACCACAAATACTGCGAAAATTACAATCACCTACGAAGAGTCGACAGTTGAAATCCCTGATACTGATAAAGAAATGCTTCCATCGAAAATTACATTTGTAATGACGGTAGGTGGTTCAGAGGTAATGTCGGCAAACTTTGCTGGCAAATACTACTCTGATGGTACTCCTAAGGAAGTAACTCAATCACTAAAAATGGATACTTACGAGTGGACTGCCAAAGTTAAAAATGACAAAAAAACAGCATCCGAATCGTATGAATTCAAAAATGGTAAAAAAACACTTTTAAAATCAGTAGCTGAAGTGAATGGTACGCTTACTGAAGCGGCTCTTACCGATTCGGCGTCGGCGGGAAATGTAATTACTGACTTTGCTATATTCTTTCAGGTTATGGATGTTGCTGTGAAAGGTGGCACAACAGATTTGAAAGGATTTGTGACAGAAATGAATGCTATCGACTACGATAAACTAAGTAACAAACAACAGACTGAAAAAGAAGCTGAGATTTTAAATAAATACATGGTTTGTACAGCTTATTTTGTGGATGCTAATCGTAAATTTGCCGATGTGGAGATGTATGCTATTGAAAATAGTTACGAATGTGTACAATGGGATTTCAAACAACAGGAATATGTTACAGTTACAGAAACACGGTACGAACTTGCTCCTCGCTTTATCTTAAGTGATGGATCCAAAGTAGCAGTAGAAGAGTATGTTATGAATGGCTTTGAATTTATCAAGAAAATCGAAGATATGGCAAAAGATTTCGAATAATAATCGATTCTAAATCAATTTGATAAAGATAGTCTCGCTTCCTCCAAAGTGAGACTATCTTTTTTTATATCATAAAAAATCACCTTACTACACAACGATAATTCCGAACAGCACTGCCATACCAAATTCCAAATCCGGGTTCAGTTATATTCGATTTTAATGGTTTTACTTCGTTTAGAAATATATTTCCAAAACTAGTAGAAAATAAGCTTATATCTTTAAAAAAACCAGTAGAAGTGCGATCGATTGCACAAATCTTAATATCAACTGTATCGCCTACTCCAAAATACTGACCTTCGCGATAGGATGAGTCGGTTTTATCGGGTCGTGGACTCAGATTGAACTTATGAATGCCGCTTAAAGTTAGGTCATTATTAAAAACCATAGGTGTTTCAATATAACGTTTGTCTTGTTGTTTTTTTGTAAAAACACGAAATCCTGTTTCGTTACCAGTATCAATATTTACCCAAACTGACAAAGCTTTTAACGTATCCGATACTGTAGTTGCTTGAAATTGAACGGAGTCGATAGCTGTACCTTTTGGCAAAAAAGTGGTTGAAGTAATGGTATATCCACTGTATTCAACCTTTAAGCTGTAAGTACGACCTTCCACACCCATTATTTCGGTAGCTTGATACACATAAGGTGGAAAATGCGTTTTGTCCCATTTCGAAGTAAGAATCTCTGTGCCAATGCCATCAGAAACAGTTACTTTCGCATACCGAATAACATGGTCGAGTATGGTGGCCGAATCGAGCGTTTTCCAGAGTGGCACATTGAGCGATAAATACACACGCGGATATTCATCGGTTTCTACAGTTCCTTCGACAATAATTTTTTGGGTATAACCTCGTATCGTATAATCCAAGTCGGGATCACAAGCACTAAAAAACATAGCCAACACTACTAAGCTAAGTATTATAGCTATTTTGTATTTTAAAAATGAAACGTCCATGATATTGAAGGTAATATGGGTATAAGGTACGACATTTTTATTTTGAAATCCTTGCTGTCAGCTACATTGTAGGTATTGTAATATACCTGAAATGGATTAGCACGATTATAAAGATTATAGATGGCAAAGTTCAGTTCCGATTTAATATTATAGATTGGTTTAAGTTTATAATTCATTGCAATATCTAAGCGGTTATAAGCTGGCATCAGAAACGAATTGTATCCACTATACTCCAGCACCACTTTATTGTCAACCACAAACCAGCTACGTGGCAGGTTGAGCCTACTGCCCGTAGCATACACAAAAGTAGTACTAAAGTTAATATTGTCCGAAAGCTGATACATGCCAATAACAGAGAAATCGTGGCGGCGGTCGTTGGTCGCAAAAAATGGTTTCCCTTGATTTATATTGTCGAACTGACGGTAATTCCATCCAAGCGTATAGCTCAACCAACCCGTAAATCGTCCTGCATTTTTTTTAGCCAAAAACTCAGCACCATACGCCCAGCCTTTGCCGGTGAACATTTTCGATAGCGATTGCTGTTCCGAAAACAAGTCGTTCAGATTTCCACCATATTCTATTAAATTCGAAAACGATTTATAGTACAATTCGGCACTAAGTTCCCATTTATTGTCAAAAATATTCCGAAAATATCCTCCGGAAAAATGCCAAAGCGAACTCGGTTTTCCGACTACCGAAACCGGCACAAGAATTTCGAGTGGAACACCAAAATTAACCACAGGAACACGGCTCAAGTATTGAAAATGCCGGGTTGCTGTTAACTTAAGTGAAGATTGTTCGTCGAGCAACCAACGCACAAATAGGCGGGGCTCTAATCCACCATAAAACATAGACTTTGCAATTTGTTCTGTGTCAGGTGTTGTGTTGTAAGGAAATGCTATATTGATTCCTGCTCGCAAACCAATGTTTAAAAGTAGATTACCGCGTTCCCATTCGTCGCGGATGTACCAAGCAACATCCGAGTTTTTGAAAAATGCTGACATTGGTACGGGCACTTCTGGAGCCTCAACTGCCTGCGAAATTTTAACAGGTAACGTTTGATTAAGCGAAGTTTCCAAACCTGTTTTAAATGTATGGTTTTTAAATAAATAAATAAAATCGGTTTTGTAGTTCAGTACGCTGTTTTGCGAATTCAGACTGTAATTTGTTGTGAGCCAGTTTACGTTCGATTGCAAGTAAAATTCAGTAGCATTAACAGCATGTGCCATGCTAAATTTTTCAGAAAAAACATGATTGAGCTGAAGCCCCAGTACACGATTTCCCCAACGACTGTTATTGTCGTCGATGGCAAATTTTACACTTTGCGAAATGCGAATTCTGTCCTGACCGGAATAAAAATGCCCCGTTAATTTAGTTGATGGAGTTATGACATAATTAAATCCGGCATTTGTATCCGAAAATTCAAAGTCGTTTTGTGCTAATTTTTTATTAATACCCGCTTTCAGAAGCATCGGAATTACAAAAGCTCCGATATAACTTCCGC
>DYSC01000146.1 GCA_020726365.1 Porphyromonas sp. | reverse complement strand
TGGGTGCCGGTGCTATTGGAATAGAACTTGCCCAAGCATTGAAACATAAAGGTTTTATCAACGGTGCTGCTACTAAAGTGTACGATAATTACGTAGGTGGTACAGGACTCACTGTTAAGGCTGCTCAAAATCTTGGTTTCGATGTGGTAAAAGCTTATAGTCAGGCTACTACGCAATTCCCGATTATGCCTGACAAAAAAGATTTGCGCATAAAACTTGTGGCTGATAAAAAAACACATAAAATTATCGGAGGACAAATTTTTAGTGGCGAACCGGTAACAACTTTAGTAGATTTAATTACCTTTGCAATTCAAAAGGGTGCTACTGCTCACGACCTTGTTGAACTGAGCTATTCCTCTCAACCTTATCAGTCCTTCTACCCTGCGGGTAATGTAATTGTGATGGCTGCCGAAAGTATTATTGCACAGCTTGAAAGTTGAAAATTTTAGAAAAATAAATTTATATGAAAAAAGACGAAATACTAGAACTATTAGGCGATATCGAACATCCAGCCATTAGTTTTTCGCTTATTAAATTAGGCATTCTTACCGAAATACAATTCATTGACAATAAGGTGAAAGCAGTGTTTGCATTCCCTTTTGCTGGTATTCCAATTGCCGACAGGCTTATCGGCTCTGTGGAAATTACATTAGCGAATTTTAATATTGGTTTTGAGTACAGTACCCGATTAATGACCGAAATAGAAAAACAAAATTTCCTGAAACTCGAACACGAGGCATGGAAAGGATTATAATACCTAATTTATTATGAGCAAGAATCAGGTTTTTGACACACACAGCGTAGCTTACGAAAATTGGTTTGTTGAAAATCGATACGTTTACCAATCGGAATTAATGGCTGTCAAAGCATTAATCCCCCATAATGCGGTGGGTATGGAAATAGGAGTTGGAAGTGGACTTTTTGCCAAACATTTAGGCATTAAAGAAGGCTGTGACCCTTCGGCTGAAATGAGAGCGAAAGCCATTGCTCGTGGCGTAAATGCCATCGACGGCATTGCCGAAAATTTGCCTTACGAAAATAATAAATTCGATTTTGCACTAATGGTTACTTCTATCTGCTTTGTGGATGATGTAAAAAAATCATTTCAGGAAGCTTATCGAGTTCTTAAAACTGAAGGGTCGCTGTTAGTGGCTTTTGTGGATAAAGAAAGTGAAATTGGTAAAATGTATTTAAAACACAAAGAAAAAAGCGTTTTTTACAAAGATGCCGAGTTTTACAGTACCAAAGAGTTAAGTCAGTTCTTAACTGAATCGAATTTCAAAATATCTGATATTGTGCAAACTGTGTTTGGTAACATACCACAAATCAATAGTGTTCAGGTAATAAAATCAGGTTTTGGTCAGGGAAGTTTTGTTGTAATTAAAGCACAAAAGAATGGATAGGTGTCATTTCATTGTATTCTTACGATAAATTATGAGCAGTTTCATTGTTCAAAATTATAAAAAATCAAAAAACTCTTTTCAAAATCAAAAAAAATTATGAGTACGAAACGTATTATTGTCATTGGTGGCTCAGCTGCCGGTCCCAAAGCAGCTTCAAGAGCACGCCGTCTCGATGAAAACGCCGAGATTACAATTATTCAAAAAGCTGCTGACTTGTCGATGGCTTCGTGTGGTTATCCTTATTATGTAGGAGGCTTTTTTGATGACCGCAGTCAGTTACTTTGCTCGCCTGCTGGCGTGGTGCGCGATTCAAAATTTTTCTGGAATGCAAAAAAAATTGCAACACAGATAAATACCGAAGTTACAGCCATTCAGGCAAAAACAAAAACAGTTGAATTTGTAGATGTGATTACCGGTGAAAAAGGTTCGATGGAATACGACAAACTAATAATTGCCACCGGAGCTACACCACGCAAACCACCTATTCCCGGCATCGATTTAGAAGGAGTAACAACTTTACAATCATTACCCGATGCCGACTACCTGCGTAAAGTGCGCGATGAAGGAATCATAAAAAAAGCAGTTGTAATTGGTGGCGGCTTAATTGGTATCGAAACTGTAGAAGCTCTTAATTTAGCTGGAATCGAAATTACATTAGTCGAACTTTTGCCACAACTACTTACTTTTTTAGATAAACATTTAGCGCGCTTAGTCGAAAAATATGTTCAAACCAAAGCCAATGTAATTCTTCAAAATGGTGTTGCTGCGTTTTTGGGCGAAAACGGTAAATTGACTGCTGTAAAACTAAACGATGGCACCGAAATTCCCTGCGATTTAGCTGTAGTTGCCATTGGAGTTACCCCAAACAGTAAATTGGCAAAAGAAGCGGGATTAGCTGTTGGTGTTACTGGCGGCATAGTTGTGGACGGATATATGCAAACTACCGATGCCGACATTTATGCAGTAGGCGATTGTATTGAAGTTCCTAATCTTATAACACACAAACCTGTACATGCTCCTTATGGCGATTTGGCAAACCTTCAGGGACGAGTTGTTGGCGAAAATGTAATTTTGGGTAATGTCTCAAAATTTCAGGGAACCATCCAAACCGGAATTTGTAAAGTGTTCGAATATGGAGTTGGAGCTACCGGATTGTCGGAACAAAATGCACTGAAAATGGGCTATACCAACATCGAAACGGTAGTTAATGCAAGTCTTGACAAACCCGGATTTATGAATGGCAACCTATTGATTACCAAATTAGTGGTTGAAAAATCGAACGGATTAATTCTTGGAGCACAAGTGTTGGGACCTGGTGATGTGAGCAAACAAGTGGCAATATGGGCTATGGCTATCAAAGGTAAACTCACTGTGGACGATATGGCAAATGCTGATTTACCTTATGCACCACCATTTTCGCTTGCTATCGACCACAGTATAGCCACGGCGCACATTATGCAAAACAAACTGAAAGGTTTCTTTAAAGGCATTTCGGCCGAAGAGTTTAAAAACAAATTGAATGCAAAAGAACCAATGCTATTGCTCGATGTGCGTAATCCGGACGAATACGAACAAATACGAATTGGAATTGGCGAAAAACTTATTCCATTAGGACAAATACGCAAACGTATCGAAGAATTACCTGCCGATAAAAACACCGAAATTATTACCTGGTGCAAAATTTCATTGCGTGGCTACGAAGCAGCATTAATACTTCAGGCAAATGGCTATACCAATGTAAAAGTGTTAGAAGGCGGAATTATGGTTTGGCCTTGGGCAAGAGAAAAATAGATTTATTGACTATTCAAACATTTACCATTTACTATTTATCGCAATTAGTAAATGGTAAATGAAAAAATTGTAAATTATATTGATTACACACGATTATAAATTTAGAGTAGCGTATCCCGATACCGACCGTATGGGCACTATGCACCATGCCAATTATGTAAAATACTACGAAGCAGCTCGTTGGGAATTGTTGCGTAGTATTGGTGTGCCTTATAACTCAGTAGAGGAATCTGGTGTAATGTGTCCGGTAATACGGATGAATTTCCGGTTTATTAAAACAACCCGTTACGACGAATTACTAACTGTACGAACCACTCTAAAAGCGCTGAAAGGTGTTAGGTTCTGGTTCGAATACAAATTGTACAACGAACAAAATGAGTTGATTAACGAAGCTGAAACAGAATTGGCATTTGTAGGTTTAAATGATTGGAAACCCTGCAAAGCACCAGAATTTCTATTGAATGCAATAGAAAAACACAAAGGATGAACTCAAAATAAAATCGACAGCACGTTTTTTACGACTGTCGATTTTTTTATTTCAATGCATTCAAATTGCTTTTTATCAGTTGTGTTAAGTCGGGTCTAATTTCCGCCCGCTCGGCATAACTTTCCCATTGGCATACAACTGTTTTAATTTCGTCGATGAGTTGCTCGGCTTTTTTAATATTATTTGCTTTCGCAATGGTCATTAAGTCGGCGGTGCTTATGTCTTTTCGCTTGCCATTAATGCTCAAAGTCAGTTGATTAACCCACATATTTTCGGGATTGTACGAATAACAAATATCATAAGCCGGACTTAACTCCCAGTGTCCGCCTTTTTTGAGCCATTTCCACCAAACTTTTTATTTCAATATTACTCACACTGT
>DYSC01000145.1 GCA_020726365.1 Porphyromonas sp. | reverse complement strand
CCTCGTGCCTTAACGTGTGGCAAAAGCCCCACAATTTATTTACTACATCACTCATTATTTCTTCTTTTTATCGTTCAGATTTTTTATTTGTTTGTTATTAAGCAAAGATTTCATTTGAGTGATAGCAATTTTGTTTAGTTGCATAAGTCGTTCACTCTGTTGCAAACCCTGATGAATTAAAACAGCATTGATACTTTCCATATTTGACAACACCACTAAGTGTTCAATAGTTGCTGCATCACGAATATTGCCTTCGGCTCTTGGGTTAGCCTCTCTCCATTGATTAGCCGTCATGCTAAACAAAGCCATGTTCAGCATGTCCGCTTCATCGGCATACACAAAATTTATTTTCTCTTTTGAAAGTGTTGCAGGAATTAGATTTTCTTTTATCGCATCGGTGTGAATGCTGTAATTCACTTTTGCCAAAGTGCGTTGAAGATTCCAAGTTAATTTCAAATGGTCATTCTCATCTGCTTTTAGGCGTTGAAATTCTTTAATGAGATAGATTTTAAATTCTGCACTCACCCACATTCCAAATTCAAATGCAATGTCTGAATGAGCATAGGTTCCGCCATACCTTCCAGCCGTTGCCTTTAAACCAATAGCATTTGTTTTTTCCTGCCACTCCTTAACGCTGATTTTGTAATTGTTCAATCCTGCCTGACTTTTAATTATGGCGAATTCGCCATAATTAAAATCGGGGTTATAAATGCTTTCCCAAATGCCAAGGAACTCAACAGTGTTACGATTACGAAGCCAATCGGAAATAAAAAAATTTCCATCTTTAGCTTTCATCATATCAGTTAATGAAATAAAATCCTGCTTACCTTTCTTAATAATGGTAATTTCTGTTCCCTTTACATTGATGGTTTTATTTTTTGCCATTTTTATTTATTGTATTGATCATTTTCCTGACATCAGGAAAACGATATTCAGTTTTTAAGCAGCAATAGCCAAATTTATTTCGTCAATAATTTTCTCATACTCGTTTGCAAAAACTTTTTTGAATTTGGTTAAACCGCCTCTGTCAGTAAATACAGGCAATTCTTTCAAATCTTCTTCGCCTAAAGTCATGTTTTGCTTCAAGTGCTCTTTGATGTACTCCATCCATTTTTGTTGTTCGTCATTCAATTTCTTGCCTGCTGTTACTTTCTCTATTGCTTGATTTACCCTTTCATCAGGGCTTAACAAAGGTTCGGTTTCTTTTGCTGCATGTTTTACCATGCTTATAATATCAACGGTGTCTTTGTGATACACAGATTTATGCGCTTTCTTTAAATCATCTTCAAAAAATGTATTTTCCTTTAATTTCTTTTTTAATTCATTTAATACCGATGTGTTCCAGTTCTTTGGACGGTTTAACAGAATGGAAATTGCCTCAATTGCATTTGCGTTTTCTCTGACAAATTTCGAAAATGCTAACAAATAATCTTCAGGCTTTAAAACGGTTCCTTCTCTTGCAAATAACACTTCGGAACTAACATCGTCTTTTACTTCATAACCAACAAGAAAAACCTTTTTGGCTCTTTCGTAGTCTACCAATAGCTTTTGAAACTGCTCGTTTCGGAGTAGTTCCATCACACTGGTGAAGCTTTCAAATATTTCAGGTAACGATTTTGCCATTATTTATACTTGTCAAAAAATTTAGCTACTTGTTCTGCAAATTGTCCCATGTCGCCATTAGGAATATAAGTTGCAAATTTATCACGGGCATTTCCGCTCATATCTTTTTCAATGCGATGAAGTCGCTTGCTCAAACGCTTTGCGTTTGCTTTTCGGTCTTCATTGTTATATATTTTTTCAATCAGTTCTTTAATAGTTATAGTGTCTGTTCCTGGTGGGTCAATCTTAAAGTTGTAACTGGCATCTTTAAAATATTTAATCAATGTTCCATTAAAGCAATCAAAAATCACAAAGTGAGTTTTTCCAATATCATCACATTTTCGTGTTCCTCTACCAAGCATTTGTTCCCAAAGAATACGGGATTTTACAGGTCTAAGAAAAACAATATACTCCAACGAAGGTATGTCAACGCCTGTACTTAACATATCCACAGTAACTACAATTTTAGGATTTGGTCGGTTACGAAATTCTTTTATTTTTTTCAACGGTCTGTCAACTGTAGGACTTCCAGTAATCTTTGCCACAAAATCATCACCTTGATTAAAAACTGCTTTACAAATGCTTACCAAACGGTCGGCATGAGAAATCATAGGAATATCGTTTGAAGCAAAAATCAACGTTTTTGGAAATCTTCCTCTTTCCTTTTCAAACTCGTCAGCGTATTTTTTTAGTTCTTCAATTATTTTTTGGTTGGTGTCGGGTGCAGTAATCTTTTCTTCAATTTCTGTTGATGTAAATTCCCGTTCGTCCTCCAATTGGTCAATTTGTTCTCTGCCTGTTTCTGTGTCAATCATTCCCACTTGTTCGCCTTCTTTCAAAAATGCACCATTCATTAACACTTCCGAATTAATGGCGACCGCGTCATAGTCCACCAAAAAACCTTCGTCAATAGCTTGCTGCAAAGGGTAATTAAAAATGGGTTTATTGAAATAGGCAACAGTGTGTGATGCAGGTGTAGCAGTCAAGCCAATTTTTACAGCGTCAAAATGATTTAAAACATTTCGCCAAACATTAGTTTCTTTTGAAGTGTAACCTCTGTGGCACTCGTCAGCAATAATTAAATCAAAGGCATGAGAAGGAATCGATAAAGTTTCTGCATCATCTTCATTCTCTTCGTCATCACCAAATGCACCCATTTTTCCGTAAAGATTAATCGCCATCCTTTGAATGGTGCAGATATAAAGAAACGTTTTTGTTCCGTCAGGATTTGTGAGATATGAATTTGGTAAAACTGTCGGGTCGTAAGCTTCGCCTTCAAAATCATCCTTTTTAAAACGCTGAGAATACAATTCGTATTCGTCTTTAAACTTAATATTTCGAGGCGTATCAAACGAAGCAAAAGCAGTTACCGCTTGTGCTGCCAATGATTTGCGGTCAACTAAAAATAGAATTCGTTTAGCATAACCCGAAGCCAACATACGGTAAACAAGATTAACCGTTGTGAAAGTTTTTCCGGTTCCTGTTGCCATAGCTAAAAGCATCAAACGTTTTCCATCTTCCAAATTATTTTCAAACGCTTGTATTGCTTCTTTCTGATATGGTCTAATCCATGGATTATTAATTGGCTTGTCTTTCAGCCATTGTAAAGCCGTTTCTCGTTTTGAATTGAATAGGGTTTCCATTGCTTCTGGTGTATGGAAACCAAAAATCTGTCGGCTTAAATTTTTGCAATCTCTTGCATCCAAGTAATAAATCAATTCTCCATTGGAAGAATATAAAAACGGAACATGATATTGATTCCATTCTCCAATTGACTTATTTGCACCTTTTGAATATCGTTTTGCTTGCTCCAATACATTTGCTGCACCAACTTCAAGTTTTTTTGCTTCAACAACACCAAGTAATTTACCATTCACCACTAAAACATAGTCGGCAGGTCCATTATTAGTCTGAAATTCTTCAATAGCATGATTTTTCAAACCCGATAAGTCCATACCTTCAGAATAAGGGATAATAAGCCAACCAGTAGCTTTTAGCTGCTGGTCTATTCTTTTTTTTCTAGTTATTTTCTCTGATTCGTATGTCATAATCTAAATCGCAAAGTACAAATTATTCTTGGAGCGTTGGCTAAAAAATGGCTCTTTTGATTTTGCCGAAGCGTTGGCTTCGTGTGTCGTGGCAAAAGCAAATGTGCCATTGTGGGCAGGCAATAAAATTGTTTTTAAAAAATGTGCGGTGGGCAAAAAATAAAAAACATTGGGTCGGTTTAAGTGTCGGCTTTCTTGTCTTGTCAATATTTCGTTTTTCTGTCCTTTCACAATGGTTTACTTTTCAATTTTATGTCTGTCGTTTCTGTTTCTTACACTTGGCGGTAACGACTACGTGTATTAAACGTTGGGGATTGCGGGCTGTTCCTATCCGCCAACATAAATGTTGAAGCGGGGCTGGACATTTGAATTAACCTATTAACCCCCAATGTTTTATACACGATGTGTGCCCTGCATGAGCAGCGCACACCCACTCCAAAGCTTTAGAAAAAAGTCAA
>DYSC01000033.1 GCA_020726365.1 Porphyromonas sp. | reverse complement strand
CTTTTTGAGCATCAAAGGTAGAATAAATTTCTTACAACTCTCACGTTTTTCCAAGCATGGGTGCTTTGCCGCCTACTTTCCACCCATTGCTCTGGAAACAGTTACAGAATTTTTCTGCTTCGATTTCCACGCTTTTTTGCGCAACGAAGTAGTTTCGTACCGCAACAATATCCGGAGGCGTAAAAAAAACGCTTCTGATTTGCTTTTGGAAGCTTTGTTTGTTTACTCTATCTTTTCCCCGTTTATCTCAACTACTTTCACCCTATTTTTTGAAACTTTCAAAACAATATCATTTTTTGGTTGGGTTTCTTCGTTTTCAATATTTAAGTTTAAGATGTTTTTTTTGTTTATATAAGGGGCTAATGCTTGTTCAATGCTTGTTTCGATATTAGTATGGTCATGGATAGATACTAGTTTAGCACTTGACTGCATATCGAACAGGTAAACCAGACTCCCTTTAAACGGATTAAATGATGGTAAATACTGGATATAACCATAAGTATGTAAGTCGTTTATACATTTATGATAAGTAGCTTTAGCGGAAATCTTACTGATACGCATAAGTTCCTGCATGGATATGGATACCGGATTCTGAAAACGCTCTGAACTCCAGCTCCACAATTACAAGCAAAAAAACGCCTGCAAATCAATTATTTGCAGGCGTTTTCGTTATACATGTTTTATTAACTTTAAATCAAGATTTATTCATTAACTAATTCCGGCAAAAACAGTTTTATATCTTCGTCTACACTACCAATTGGAGCTATTCCAAAGTTATCGACCAACACCTTAGCCACGTTTGGCGAAAGAAAAGCAGGCAAAGTCGGTCCGAGATGAATATTTTTTACACCTAAATAAAGCAGCGCCAACAATACAATAACGGCTTTTTGCTCGTACCACGCAATATTATAACTGATAGGCAATTCGTTGATATCGTTCAGTTCGAATACTTCTTTTAATTTGAGTGCAATTACAGCCAATGAATAGCTGTCGTTACATTGTCCTGCATCGAGTACGCGCGGAATGCCGCCGATATTTCCTAATTCGAGTTTATTGTAACGGTATTTGGCACAACCTGCTGTTAAAATAACAGTATCAGTTGGTAATTTTTCGGCAAATTCGGTGTAATAACTGCGACTTTTCATACGTCCATCGCAACCAGCCATGACAAAAAACTTGCGGATAGCACCCGATTTAACAGCATCTACAACTTTGTCGGCCAAGGCAATTACCTGATTATGAGCAAAGCCACCTACAATTTCGCCTGTTTCGATTTCAGTTGGTGCTGCGCATTGTTTAGCGTGTGCAACAAGTGCCGAAAAATCTTTGGGTTGTCCGTTTGCACCTTCTTCAATATGTTTGAATCCAGGAAAGCCCGACGAACCTGTGGTATAAACTCGGTCGGTATAAGTAGCTGTACTTTTGGGAGGTACAATGCAATTTGTTGTAAATAATACAACGCCATTAAAGGTCTCAAAATCGGTTACCTGACTCCACCATGCACCTCCGTAGTTACCCACAAAATGGCTGTATTTTTTGAAAGCTGGATAGTAGTTTGCCGGAAGCATTTCGCTGTGCGTGTACACGTCAACACCTGTACCTTCGGTTTGCATAAGCAGTTCTTCCATGTCTTTCAGGTCGTGTCCGCTAATCAAAATACCAGGATTTGAACGAACTCCCAAACTAACAGTTGTTATTTCGGGATTTCCAAACGAAGTAGTATTGGCTTTATCGAGTAAGGCCATTACCGAAACACCATATTCGCCTGTTTCGAGTGTTAAAGATGTAAGTTCGTCGGCAGTAAGGCTATCGTTGGTAGTGGCAACGAGTGCTTTTTGAATAAATGCGTGTGCCAAATTATCGTTGTAGCCGAGGTTTTGAGCATGCTCTAAATAAGCAGCCATACCCTTTAAACCATAAATAATAAGTTCGCGAAGTGAGCGAACATCTTCATTTTCAGTGGATAATACACCAACCAAAAGTGCTTTTTCCTCCATGTCGGCAACAGTCAGTGCTGTCCATGTAGTAATATCGGAAGCCTGAAGTTGAATTTTGTTGTCGGTGAGCGTTGCTTCTAACAACGAGCGAAGTTTAAAACCTTCGCTAATGCGGGTTACGAAACGTTCGTGATCGAAATTGGCATTGGTGATAGTCATAAAAAGGCTATCGGTGATAAATTTGTTAGCTTCATCAACCTCTATTTCGAGTAATCGAAGCGCTGTTGTAAAATGTGATAAACCTTTTACCTGATAAACAAGTAAATCCTGGAGAGCTGAAACTTCGGGAGTTTTTCCACAAACTCCCTTAACCTCGCATCCCGACCCTTTGGCTGCCTCTTGGCATTGATAACAAAACATGTCCATATTCTTTTTTTTGAAAAATGTCTAAAGTCAAAATGACTAAAGAACTGATTAATAAATATTTTTTATACTATAAACTAATTACTTTATCATTGTTAATAACATTTTAAATTGCTCTTTTGCGACTACAGCGTGGCGAACATTGGCAGGCATAATAATGCTTTCACCCACATTCAATTCGAATGATTTTCCATCGATAACCACCTCTCCTACTCCATCGAGCACCTGCACAATGGCATCAAACGGAGCCGTATGTTCGCTCAGAAATTCACCCTTATCAAATGAAAAAAGCGTTACATTGCCACGTTCGTTGCGGATAATGATTTTGCTTACTACCGAACCTTCTGCATATTGCACTTTTTCGATCATGTTGAATTTTTCGGCAGAAGGGAAAGCACTATTTTGGGCTTTGGAGGCCATTTTAAATTCGCTCATATTCTAATTAATTTGTACATTTGTGGCACTGTTTATAATTACGTTGCAAAAGTACCAACATTAAAACATAATAGGTGTAACAGTTGTTACACCTTAAAATAAACTTCAATTTTCTCTGTTAATAATGAATAATATAGATCCAGAATGGAATAATTTCAGAAGCATTGGGATGGCGGATAATGAGTTTCCAGCTGATATGCAGTATTATATAAAGTTTTTTGAAAAAAACAAACTGATTTATCGTCAGGATGATTTGTGCGATGCTCTAAATATATTAATGTCGGGGTCGGTTAAAACAGAAATGATTACTGAAAACGGTAATTTACTTGGCATTGATATAATTACTGCTCCGCGTCCGCTTGCACCGGCATTCTTATTTTCTGGAAATAATCGTTTTCCGGTGAATGTTACCGCAATCGAAGATATCGAGATTCTAAGTATCCCAAAGAATGAAGTATTGCGTTTGATGACTTCTAATCCGAATTTCATGCAGCAATTTCTGACACACAACGCCAATCGCACTCAGTTTTTGACCAACCGTTTGCAATTACTTTCTATAAAAACAATTAAGGGAAAAATTGCACATTTTTTACTTGAACAATCTGACTTACAAGGAAATACTTTTCAAATTCAACGTAACCAGACCGAACTTGCTTATTTTTTTGGTGTTGCACGGCCATCGTTAGCTCGCAGTTTGTCAGAAATGGTCGAGGAAGGAATTATTTCGATAAACAAAAAGGAATATACTATTTTGAATATAAATAAAATGAAAGAATTGTTGGTGTGAGTTTACTTCAACATAATTCCACTTAGCATTCTTCCTGATTTTATACATAGTTTTCGGGCTGAAAAATAATCGTTTGAATTTGTAAATGAGCAAATTCCGGCAATCTCAATCTGATTTTCAGGAACTCCAGTTTGCATTAAAAGCCATTTGTTTGCTTTCCACAAATCAAGAAAGAGTTGATTCTCGCTGCTATTGAAAATTTCTTTTACCGGAAATTTTGCTTTTTCAAATTCCTCAATTAATTCATGGCCTACATTGTAAACTTCCGGCGAAATAGAAACGCCAATACTTGCAAAAACATTATTAGGTTCTGTGCCAAAGATAGTTATCATAAGCTGTATCGTTTTTTCAACGATACGCGAACACGTCCCACGCCAACCTGCATGAACAGCTGCGATAACATTGTTTACTTTGTCGAATAGTAAAACCGGAACACAGTCCGCAGTAGTAACGCCGATACAAACTTGTGATAAATTGGTAATTAGAGCGTCAACACCTTCGAGGTAAGCTATTTTATTCAAATCCGATAGAATTGAATATTTTATTAATGACATGTCAGTAAATAGATTACGTATTCCCCTTCAGGGGTTAGGGGCAGTTTACAAATCATCCCAACCAATTCCCTTGTATTTCGAAATATCGTTATCGTCGTCGTCATCATCATCTGTCCATTCCACATCATCTTGATTTTCGTCATCCCAATCATCTTCTACGTCTTCGAGCGGAATTATTTCCATTGGGCGGTGACTGATTTCCACCACTTTATTCGACTCTTTATTAATTTCAGTCCAAATCAAATCTTTCAATTCGTTCAAACCAAAGCCTGTAACCGACGATATAAATACAGTTTCAACACCTTTCGGAAGTTCGTTTTTGATAGCAACTGTTAATTCCTCATCCAAAATATCGCATTTTGTTATGGCTAAAATCCGTTGTTTATCAACTAATTCGGGGTTATATTGTTTCAATTCGTTCAACAACACATTGAATTCCTTTACAATATCATCACTATCGGCCGGAATCATAAACAGCAGAATTGAGTTTCGTTCGATATGACGCAAAAAACGAAGTCCAAGACCACGACCTTCGGCTGCTCCTTCAATAATTCCGGGAATATCAGCCATCACAAACGACTTATTATCACGATAAGGAACTATTCCTAAATTAGGCACTAATGTAGTGAAGGGATAATCGGCAATTTCGGGTTTGGCAGCCGAAATAACCGATAATAAAGTGGATTTTCCGGCATTTGGAAAACCCACCAAGCCAACATCGGCCAATACTTTCAGTTGCAGAATAAGTGTACGTTCAATGCGAGATTCGCCAGGTTGCGAAAAGCGAGGAGTTTGAAGAGTTGGTGTTCTGAAATGCCAGTTTCCCTGCCCTCCACGACCACCTTTAAGGATTACCATTTCCTGACCATCGTCAGTTATATCGCCCATACACTCGCCGGTTTCGGCATCGTAAATAACAGTACCACAGGGCACTTCTATCAATTTATCCTCACCATCTTTCCCAAAACTGCGGCTACCGCTTCCTCCTACGCCATCGCCGGCATAAATGTGACGAGCATATTTTAAATGTATCAGCGTCCAGAGATTTTTACTTCCGCGTAAAATAATATGACCTCCACGTCCGCCATCGCCACCATCGGGTCCACCTTTTTGAATGAACTTCTCACGATGAAAATGCGTTGATCCCGCACCGCCTTTGCCCGAACGGCAATAAATCTTTACGTAATCGACAAAGTTTGAACCAGCCATTATTTTATTTACTATTTATTTATCCGTCAGTGGACGGACAAGTTTTTTCAACTTACCAATAATGGCAAATTATTTATTCATTTCTGCATCAATTATTATAGAAATACGACCAAAAATTTCTTCAATTTCGCCAAGTCCGTCAATTGCATGATATTTTCCAAGTGCTTTGTAATAATCGTTTACAGGAGCCGTTTTGGTATCGTAAATCTGTAAGCGCTTTTTAATTGTATCCAAATTGTCGTCGCTGCGTCCCGAAGTTTCACCTCTTTTCAGCAGACGGGTAATTAATTCTTTCTTTTCTACTTGAATATCAATTAAAAATGAAATTTTATTTTTTCGCTCCTCAAAAGCTTTATTCAATGCTTCGGCCTGCCCAACCGTACGTGGAAAACCATCCAAAATAAATCCGGCAGCATCAATTGCCATTGTATCAATTTTTTTTAGCAAAATCTCAATTATCATTTCATCTGGCACTAAATTTCCTTTCGAAATATAGCTATCAGCCAAAATTCCAACTTCAGATTTCGATTCAATTTCAGAACGCAATAAATCGCCTGTCGATAAGTGCTTTAACGTATATTTATCAACCAACAAAGCACTTTGTGTGCCTTTGCCACATCCCGGGGCTCCGCATAAAATAATGTTTAACATATATAATATCTGTTTATAAATCAATAATCAATTACTTACAACAGTATAGATGTTTTTAAGGTTACGTCCATAACCATCGTAATCCAACCCATAACCAACAATAAAGTCGTTAGGAATTTTCATGGCTATGTAATCAATTTTAATATCGCGTTGCAGTGCATCAGGTTTTTGCAAAAATGTAGCAACATGAATATCTTTGGCTCCCTTTGCAACAAGCGATTCCAAAATACGCTCCATAGTAATACCTGTATCCACAATATCTTCCACTACAACTACATTTCGTCCGACAACACTTTCATTTAATCCAATTATTTCTTTAACTGAACCTGAAGTGTACAAACCTTCGTAAGACGAAAGTTTTATAAATGTAATTTCACACGGAAAACTAATTTCTTTCATCAAGTCCGAAGCAAACATAAATGCTCCGTTCAGGACGCAAATAAACAAAGGATCTGACCCTGCTAAATCGGTATTTATTTGATTTGCAACAGCTTTTACAGCTTTAATAATTTCACTTTCCGGTATCGACAAACTGAAAAGCTTGTCTTTTATTTGAATATTACCCATAAAATAGTAACAATGAGGTATTTATCTTATTTTTAAAAAACTTGAGTACAAAAGTACAAAAAAAACGCTTAATATTCTAATTTGGACAAACGTAATACGCATGCTGCATTTTAAAATGTTCAAAACAACAAAAAGGCTGAACATTGCACCTAAAGAACAATAATTCAGCTTTTTAAACAAAATAAGCACTTGAAAAAGTCAGTTTATTCGATTAACTGGTACTTATTAAAATTGAATTAAATTTTTTCAACATAAACCTGTCCTGTTTCGTAACGAATGATTTTAATCTTTTCTCCCTTTTCGACAAAACCATCAACCGAAACAGCATCGTGTACAGTTCCATCAACACTAACCTTGCCTGAAGGGCGTAATACCGTTGAAGCTATTCCAAATTTACCAATTAATAAGGTATTTTCCATCGACACTCCTACAAAACCGTCTTCGTTATTAAGAGTAGCTGTAAGTGCCATTTTGCGAAAAATCCCTTTCGAACCTATTTTACTACTTAAATACAAAATAAGCACAAAAGCCATGGTTGTACCTCCTATCACAGTAAGTAAAGCTTTTCCGATGGCTCCGGTTTTTACAGGTTCGAAATTAAAATCAACATTGTTCAACAAGCTAAGCGTCAAGCCGGCAATAATTAACGTAATTCCCGATATTCCGGCTATTCCAAAGCCAGGAATAACAAAAAGTTCCAACGCAACCAACACCAAGCCTATCAGAAACAAGAGAATTTCCCAATTGGCAGCCAGACCATCCATATATAAAGGTGCGAAGTAAAGTACAGCGGCAGTAATCGAAACAGCCAACGGAAAACCTATACCCGGCGTTTGCAATTCGAAATAAAGCCCACCAATAATAAGCATAATTAAAATCCCCTGTAAAACCGAACTCATCAAAAAACCTTTAATATTATCCCAGCCGGTAGGTTGGAACCGTTCAATTTCGTAGTTCTTGATTTTTAAATTATTTTCAATTATTTCGGGAATACTTTCGGCAATACCTTCGCAATAATTATTTTTCACTGCTTCTAACGAAGTAAATGTGAGTATTTTACCCGAATCGACTACACCCGGAATAACCGTACGTTCGTCGACCATTGCTTCGGCAATAAACGGGTTACGCTTCCAATTAAATGCGGTATCCTTTCCATTTATAATCGTATCCTTTCCGTGCGCTTCGGCAGTGGAACGCATCGTAGCACGCATATACGATTGATATTTGTCGGGCATTTTTTCGCCAGTCTGATTCACTACAGTTGCTGCACCGATACTCGCCCCTTTGCGCATAAAAATTTTATCGCACGAAATGGCAATCAACGCACCTGCCGATGCAGCATTATTATCGACAAAAACATACACCGGAATTTTCGAATTCAGAATTTGTGTTCGTATAGAATCAGCATAAAGTACCTCACCACCATAGGTATTCATGTTGATAAAAATATAATCGGCATTGTATGTTTTTGCTGATTCAAACCCCTTTTGAATATAAAGCCACGTTGTACTACCTATATCTTTCTTTAAATCAACCACATAGAATTTTTTAACATTCTCTGCTAAAATATTCTGACACATTGTAATAAATACAAGTATTAAATAAAACCAATTTGTTATTTTTCTCATACATTTTTTTTTCAAATATACACTCTATTCCGAAAATATCATCTATATTTGTATCGTAAATATTGTAAAAATAATTACAAGGAGCTCTTTATTTTGTATTATTCAGTATAGACAACTGACAATCAATTACTTGTTTCCGTTTCATTAGTTTTTTCAAGTTATCAAACAAACTGCTGAACGAATAGTTCTTCAGTAAAAACATTCACACGTAAAAATTTGAAAAGTATGAAAAACATACAAATTGTAAACGAACTGGTAGCCTTGCAAAGTAACATGCGTAATTTCGCGCTTTCACTCACATTAAATCGTGACGAAGCCGAAGACCTGTTACAGGATACCACTTTAAAAGTATTGGACAATCAGGAAAAGTTTACTGACAATGTTAACTTCAAAGGTTGGGTTTTAACCATTATGAAGAATATCTTCATAAATAACTATCGCAAGATAGTGCGCAACCAAACTGTAGTTGACAAAACCGAGGATTTACACCACTTGAATTTACCACAAAATTCTGGTTTTGACAGTCCGGAGGGGTCGTATGCTATTGGTGAAATTACCAAAACTATCGATGCATTTGCTTATGAATATCGTATTCCATTTTCGATGCATGTACAAGGATTTAAATACGAAGAAATTGCTCAGACAATGAATCTTCCTATTGGGACAGTTAAAAGCCGTATTTTTCTTGCCCGCAAACGCTTGCAGGAACAATTGAAAGACTACAGATAGTTATAACAATTATTATAAAAAAGCCATAGAACATTTTTGTGGCTTTTTTTGTTTCGAACTGTATATATAAAATTTATAAAAACCAGCAAATTTATGAACACTGCTATTGTGATGTTGGGTTCCAATTTCCAAAAAGAACAAAATATGGAACGCGCTAAGGAAATGTTGAGCGAATTTTTTGAAATTGTTGACGAAAGCAGAGTTTTACTTACAAAACCGGTAGGCAAGAAATACACAAACGAATTTTTAAACCAGGCTCTCAAATTACTTTCGGCTGATACGTTCATCGAAACTCAGAAGCATTTTAAACAAATTGAGGACTTACTTGGCCGTTCACCACTTACAAACATGATGGGTGATGTGACCATTGATATTGATTTAATTTTTTGGAACGGACAGCAAAAACGCAACGATTACGACAATTATGATTTTGTAAAAGAATGTGTTGACGAACTGTTACAAAGAAATGCTGAAACAGATAACTAAAAATACATTTATGAAAATACATTTTTCAACGCTACTCCTACTCTTCGTTATGATGAGTATTTCACAAACATCGTGCAGTAAAAACAAAACAAACATGAAACTGAATAAACTAACTCCGCAGGAAGCTGCTGTAATTATCAACAAGGGGACAGAATATCCGAATACCGGCGAATATGTATCAACAAAAGACAGTGGCGCTTACGTGTGCCGTCAGTGCGATGCGCCGCTTTACCACTCGGCTGACAAATTTGACTCGCATTGCGGCTGGCCAAGTTTCGATGATGAAATAAAAGGTGCCGTAAAACGTATTCCTGATGCCGACGGAATGCGGACAGAAATTGTTTGCGCTAACTGCGGAGGGCATTTAGGCCATGTGTTTATGGGCGAGGGCTATACTGAAAAAAATATACGTCATTGCGTAAATTCAATATCCATGAAATTTATACCATCAAATTCGATAAAAATGGAAAAAGCTTATTTTGCCTCTGGTTGCTTTTGGGGTACAGAATATCACTTTATGAAAAAAGCGGGCGTAACTGCAACCACAGTAGGATACATGGGCGGATACACCGATGGTCCGACTTACAAAGAAGTTTGCTCCGGCACAACAGGCCATATCGAAACAACCGAAGTGGTTTTCGACCCTTCGAAAGTGAGTTTTGAAGATTTAGTAAAACTTTATTACGAAACACATGATTTTGAACAGGTTGGTGGACAAGGACCCGACATTGGACAACAATATCAGTCGGTAGTATTTTATGTAACTAATGAACAAAAGCTGATTGTGGAAAAATACATGAATATTTTACAAGAAAAAGGGTATAAACCAGCCACTTTGCTAAAACCTGCTCCTGAATTTTGGGCTGCCGAAGACTACCATCAGGAGTATTACGATAAAAAAAATGGAAATCCTTATTGTCACGTTTACCGAAAATTATTTTAGAAGACCTGCCCCCTAAACCCCCTAAAGGGGAAAAATGAGCCATGTCATTTACTTACAAAACAATAAAAGCACCAAGCAACGGCATTTACAAAGAAAAAGGCAGTAAGTTTATTTCGTTTGCATTTCCCATTACAACCATCGAACAGGCAAAAGAGCTTATTGAGAAGCATAAAAAGGAATACTTTGATGCTCGTCATATTTGTTATGCTTATATGTTCGGAAACGAACGTGAAACATTTAGAGCTTACGACGATGGAGAACCTTCGGGTACTGCCGGAAAACCAATTTTAGGTCAACTAAACTCGCATCAACTCACTGATACATTACTAATTGTTGTTCGCTATTTTGGAGGAGTTTTGCTTGGTACTGGTGGACTCACAACTGCATACAAAGAAGCCGCCAACGATGCCATATCAAATGCAGAGCTTATCGAAAAAACAGTGAAAGCGAATATTACTATCCGCTTTCACTATTTGATGCTTAACGATATAATGAATATCAGTAAACAGCTGAATGCTAAAATTTTAGAACAGAAATTTGACACAGAGTGTCGTATAAAAATTGAAATTGATAAAGCCAACGAAGAAATAGCTAAAGCTAAACTCGATAAATTATCAATCTTCGCCCCCATTCATATTCATTTCCATTGACTCTTTCTTTTGCGATTGCTTTGGTTTCATATTTCCGAAATTATAAGTAGCTGTAAACCCTATCATTCTACCCATAAAATAATTTTCAGAACGTTGATAAAAACCCTCTCCATACGTTATTGAAGAACGTTTGCGAGTATTAAACATATCGCGTACCACCATGTTCAAACTCAAGTTCTTATTTAGAAAAGTCTGACGTAACCCCAGATCAACTGCATAACTTGCCGATTCCTTACCCTGTGCAACAAGACGGGGTGCAGAATAATCGCCGGTAAGTTGTAGAAAAGTATTTTTACCCAAAATTACATTTGCCATCGACTTTACATTCCAGCTGAAAAGTTCTTGTTCGGGAATAACCGTAATGATATTGGGATTGTAAATACTTGCATATTCGCTTTCTAAAATTTTATTATAATACAAATTCAATGTTGTTGTAAGATTAAGAATTTTGAATAAATGGTTTTTAGCTACAAACTCCATCCCGAGATTCGATGATTTAGCTAAATTCATTGTTGTAATTTCCATTGTATCATTGGCATTTAGAAACTGAACACCCTGCATTACATTATCGGTAAAACGATAATAAACCGATGAAGATAATGTATGGTTATCCCACGATTTGATATGATTTAACTCAAAAGCCGTAGAGAGTTCAGGTAACAAATCAGGGTTTCCATAACTTATGCTTGTAGCATCGGAATAATTACGGAAAGGATTAATTTCGCGTCCATGTGGACGTCGGATGCGTCGAGTTACATTCAATTGAATTTCGTTTTTATTTGGTAATGAGTAGGATACGAAAGCACTCGGAAAAAGATTTAGTTTTTTGTACGTAGGTCCCTGAATAGTAATTGGCGCAGCATCCAATTCGCTGGCAAAATAAGAATTATCCCATTCGCGCACAAAATACTCCGCACGCAAACCGCCCTGATAAGTAAAATTACCATATTTACTTCCGTAAGTGGCGTAAGCTGCATAATTGTATTCAGCTTGAACAAAATTATTAAAATATCTGTTTATCGAATCGCTCGCTAAATTGTCGTACGCACTTGCAGGACTATATCTTATTTCACTCATTGTATTTATACCCATTTCAAGCTTTTGATTTGTCGAAAAAACCTTTGTATAATCTAACTTAAATTCTAACTCTTCGTTGTTTCCTTCGAAAAGTTGTGTAAAATCCTTTGAAACTAAATTATCCTGATTCTCTACTATTCTTTCTATTCCAGTTCGTTTGTGAGGCGAAAAAGTTAAACTCGACATAAGGTTTGATCCCGATTTATCAATATCATATCTATAATCAGCTGTAACACTCCAACTCGGACGAGTTGCGGTTCCGGTATTAGTGCGGTTATATTCTTTTGTAGGAATTAGCTGCTTATCATTATCTATATATGTGAAATATTGATAATCAATATCGGAACTTGAATAACCTGAGCCTAACATACCAAAACCCGATAAACTAAAGGTATGTTTACCGTTGATATGATAATCGATACCTGCCCGACTAAATAATCCATGATAGCCTCTACCCATATCCGAAACCTGATGTAACAAACTTGTTGTATCAGCCCCGTTCAGTCCGTATCTGTCAAAATAGCCTCCTCCTTTAAAGTCCATCGCACGAATTCCTACATTGAGGTAAGCATCTAACTTACTGCTACTATAATTCAGGTTTAGTCCCAAAGTTCCGGTTGGTTTAGCTTTGTCGACATACATAGCTCCTGCCGAAACACTTCCATAATAACCGGCTTTACGATTTTTTTTCAGCACTATATTTATAATCCCTGAAGTACCTTCGGCTTTAAATTTTGCCGACGGATTTGTCATAACCTCCACCTTATCAATACTTTCGGCAGGCATTTGTTGCAATACCTGAGCGCGATTGTCGACAGTAAGCCCCGAGGGTTTGCCATTAATCCATACTTCGACACTCGAATTATTGCGAAGCGATACATTCCCTTCGCCATCTACATCTACCGACGGGATATTTTGCAATACATCCGAAGCAGAACCACCGGCAGCAGCTATGTTTTTATCAACCGAAAATACTTTTTTATCTAACTCAAACGTCATTTGCGTTCCTTGTCCTACCACTTCCACTTCCGAAAGTGTTTTGCTATCTTCGAAAAGTTTAATTTCACCCATATCTAATTCTATATCAGATACATTTAATGGGATGTTTAAAGTATTGTAGCCCACAAAACTTACACGAAGTGTGTATTTGCCTTTGGGCACTTGTGGTAGGAGAAAATGTCCCTTATCGTCGGTTGTAACTCCGGTTGCAGGTGTCTCGGAATTCATTTTTATAAGGGCTACATTAGCGAAGTCGATAGGCTGTTGACTTCCTGAATCAATAATTTTACCTTTTATGGTGTACAATGCAAAAATTGGGAGAAAAAAAAGAGTTAAAAAAATACTTGTTACAAAACGTTTCATTGAGAATTTAATTTTTAGTTTGATTGTCTTTGACTTTAATTCAATACAAAGGTTTAATTTTTTAGCAAAAAAAAAGAGGCAAAAATCATGCCTCTTGATTTAACAACTAAAGTTGTTAAAAGTTAGGTAAAAGATATTGACTTCTTGATTCGAGAATTTTACTAACATCGTTTACTTCAAGAAAAGTAGTTCCAAAACCTTCGCCAAAACTACCACTTAAATAACAAACGGCATCTTCACGTTCGATAAGACCCTTTTTCAATAAATCCTGAAGGGCATGTAAAAAATATTGCTGTGTATTACCATTACCTTCCTGATATATAGGATAAACGCCATAGGACAATGCTAATAGACGCGTAGATTGTTCGTGATAGCAAATAGCGTAAACAGGACTTACACCTCTATAAGCCGCTAAATGTTGCGCTGTTTTTCCACTATAAGTATCTGTGATAATTGCTTTAGTGCCTAAATTCACATTCGACTCTACGGCTGCATTACACAAAAAGGAGGTAATGTCATTTTTACTAATTTCAATCGGAATATCGTTTTCCGACATTTTTGTTTTTTCGGCTTCGCGAGCTATGGTAGCCATTGTGCGAACTGCCTCCACCGGATATTTACCGTAAGCTGTTTCGCCACTCAACATTAATGCATCTGTGCGATAATAGATTGCATTGGCAATATCGGTTACTTCGGCACGCGTAGGACGAGGATTTTTAATCATAGTGTGAAGCATCTGTGTTGCCACAATCACGGGTTTCTTTGCTTGCACACAACGACGAATCAAACGACGCTGAATGCCTGGTATTTTTTCCTGAGCTACTTCAATACCTAAATCACCACGAGCAATCATCACACCATATGTATGTTCCAATATTTCATCAATATTGTCGACACCTTCCTGATTTTCAATTTTCGAAATAATTTTTATCGGACTATTGTGTTTATCCAAAATTTTCTGAATATCCATCAAATCCTGTTTGTTGCGAACAAATGAGTGTGCAATAAAATCAATATTATTTTCGATAGCAAACAAAATATTAGATTTATCTCGCTCCGTAAGAGAAGGCAAATTAATGCGAACTCCCGGAACATTTACACTTTTACGACTGCCTAACGTACCGTCGTTCATAGCTTTACAAAGTAAAAATTCTTTTTCTTTCGATTCTACTTTCAGGTCAATTTCACCATCATCGAACAATATATCATCGCCCACATGTAAATCGCGGACAAAATGAGGATAATTCACAGCTATACATTCGGCAGTAGACATTAAATCGGGATTTCCAACTACCTTTATGGTATCACCTGCGGTTATTTCAATTGCATCGTTTTCGGCAATAGTTGTACGCACTTCGGGACCTTTGGTATCCATCAATATAGCAATATGATTGCTGACAGCCCGAACATTATTTATAATTTTATGAAATCCATCACTATCGAGGTGAGCCGAGTTCATACGTACAACGTTCATTCCTTCGATATACAATTCGCGGATAAAATCCACATCACAGCGCTTATCGCTGATAGTAGCTACAATTTTGGTTGATTTTGGCATAAATTTTTAATGAAGTTTTTTTTTACATTGGAAATACCTATAAGCCAACGTAAAATATAATTACTAAACAATTTTTGAGAATAAAAGTTTACCGAAACGACTCAAGTGCCAGGCGGTACGAATCGAGTCCAAACCCAACCACACAAGCTTTGCAGGCAGCACTCAGGTAGGAATGATGTCTGAATTCTTCGCGACTGTACACATTAGAAATATGAACTTCGATAACAGGAGCTTTTACAGCCCTGATGGCATCGGCAATGGCAATAGAAGTGTGCGTATAAGCACCGGCATTGATAATAATTCCATCGAACGTAAAACCTACTTCATGAATTTTGTCGATAAGCAATCCTTCGACATTCGACTGGTAATACTCTAATGAAAAATCTGGAAATTTGCTTTTTAATGTTTCGAAATAGGCTTCGAAAGTCAGTGTGCCATACACTTCCGGCTCACGTTTTCCTAACAAATTCAAGTTTGGACCATTAATTATCAGAATTCTTTTCATCTTATTTTATCTGCCCCCTAACCCCAACAAAGGGGTAATAGAGAGAAATTAGTCGTTTTATAATCATTTTGACTGCAAAGGTAGCAAAAATTCGACGACGAACATAATTTATACCAGTTACAGTTTAATGAAAAATGTTCAGAAAATTACGGGGAACAGATGTTTCGAACTTTACTTCTTCGAGCGACATGGGATGTATAAAAGCCAAAATACGAGCATGCAACCCCATTCTGCCTATCGGACTTGTAAACGAGCCGTACTTTTTATCACCTACAATCGGATGTCCGATTCCTTCCATGTGAACCCTGATTTGGTTTTTCCGGCCAGTTTCAAGTTCCACTTCCAGTAGCGAATACTTGTCGTTCGATTTCACACAGCGATAGTTGGTTATAGCCTGCCGACCACCATTGTCTGTAACACTCGAATGTATTTTAAGTGACTTTTCATTTTCGGAGAGCCACGTAATAATGGTGTCCGAGTCCTTCTCTACTTTACCTTCCACCAATGCCACATATACTCTACGGGTAACTACTTCGTGCCAACGTTCCTGCATTGCCAGTTGTATCTCACGGGTTTTAGCAAATACAATGATACCTGAAGTTTCCCTATCGATACGATGCACCACAAAAATACGATTTTGAGGCGAGCTTTTTTTTACATAATATTTCAGAATGGAAAAAGCCGTTGTTTCGTCGCCTTTACCTGTACTCACTGTGAGCAAGCCCTCTTTTTTTTCGACCACAATCAGATACTGATCTTCGAAAATAATTTTTAATTTTGGGTGGTTTAGCTCAATATTTCCACGTGAACTATTCACGATAACTTTGTCGCCAACCTGAAGCGCTAAATTAAACTGCGTGGTAATTTTGTCGTTTACCATCACCTGACGGTGTGCAAGTAGCGATTTAATGGCATTACGACTCATTCCACCCATTTTAGCCAACAAAAAAGTCATTAATTCGGTTGATTCGTTCACTTTCAGCAGGGTTTCTTTAGGCTGAGGAATTTTATTTTGTATAGTTCTCATTTTTAGTAGGCTTACTGTTTATTTCGAGTTATAATTTGGCTGAATGTCTTGTTGTTTTTTAAATAATATTCCACAACAATGCTTTTATTAAGCATCTCGTTGCAGTTTGTTTGTGTGGCGTATAGTATATTTTCGTTTCGCTTTTCAACAAAATCGGGCTGCATTATTTTAAAATCTTTACGAGCTTTTAGCACCGATGCTGCATTCTTTGGCTTTCCGGTCAAGTAAAGCTGAGCAGCTGCTATATAATCAAGTACCTTACGCCATTTCAGCGTTTTAGCGAGCGATTGTTGCGGTAAGTTTTTATACAACATCAACAGGTTATTTCTGAAATTCAGATAAGTTTTATATGGACTTTCAACATTCAGCGTACCGCCTCCAACATGATACACCGTACTTTGAGGTACACAAACAATTCGATAACCGCGCGCATTAAGACGCCAGCACAAGTCTATTTCTTCCATGTGAGCAAAAAATGTTTCGTCGAAGGCTCCTACTTTCCAAAAAACATCCGCACGAATAACCAAACAAGCTCCTGTAGCCCAAAACACATCGCAAACTTCGTCGTACTGGCCTTTATCCTCCTCCGCCGTGCCCAGCACTCTACCCCTGCAAAACGGAAAACCCAAATAGTCGATAAAACCGCCACTTGCGCCAGCATGCTCGAAGCAATTTTTAGTATGATAAGCTTTTATTTTAGGCTGACAAGCCACTACATCCATGTTCGAATCAAGATATGTCATTATTGGCTGCAACCAATCGGCAATAACCTCAACATCCGAATTCAACAACACATAATATTCTGCTTTAATTTGCTCCAGCGCCTTATTATATCCACCGGCAAATCCGTAATTTTTATCCAGAATTATTGTTTTCAGATTAGGAAATGTCGATTGAAGGTAGCTCATGGAACCATCCGTTGATGCATTATCGACTATAATAATTTCAGCTCCCTCATAATTGGTATTTGCAACCAACACAGGTAGAAACTGCTTCAGAAAGCCTTCGCCATTCCAATTTAATATTACTATTGCTACCTTAATCATTCAAAAAACGAATTTGAAAATTTGAAAATTTACGAATTTGAAAATTCGCTACAACTCTATCAATAATTTATTTCTGACTATACATTTTAAAATAAAAAAATCGGTCGATGTAAAATCAACCGAGATTTTTTAAACCAATTATTTTGAGCCCTATTTTACTCCTCTTCTTTGTAAATACCCAACGATTTACCGTATTGATACTCACCCTCAAGAATCAGTTCCACTTCATCTTCGGCCATATTCATTTTGTCCTTTTTAGCACAATCTATGATAAAGTTCAACATATCTTCTTCGTCTATACTGGCTTCTTCGGTCGAATCTTCATCTATCAATCCATTTTCTTCGTAATACTCATACACTACATCCAAAACATACTCTATTTTAGTATCGTCTATTTTAGATTTAAACTCAGCAGGTAAAAAGTTCATAATAAATTTTACGGCATCGTCTTCATCGTAAACTAATAAATCGTCTTCCTGTGTTTTCATTTTTGTGTTGTTTTTTAGGGGGTGAATTAAAATAATCAGTTCAAAGATAGCATAATATTTTTATAGTATGCAGACTTTGTCAATGTTTTTGATTTTTTTTGCAATTACAATTAATCCAACTCGTCGGACATTTAAGTTCAAATTCATAAAAAAGTCTGTCTTTATTTTTCACCAATCGAAACTGTGTTTTTTCACCTTTTACCAATGCCCATGGCAAATTATTCGGATCGGGAGTGGTTATGACCGGAATTCGTATACGCACCGGATTCTTAAAACATTCGTTAGCCGAACATCCATCCAGCAAATTAACCTGCAACCGGCCATAATTATTCAGGTTCTGTGCATTCTTTCCTACAACAATTATCCCCTTTTTAAAATCATTTTGACTTAATTCTTCAATAATCTCTATACAGTTTTCGAGCTCACGGTACTCACAACCATCAAACACAATTTCCTTACCTCCTTTTGTTCGAATAATGGTATCGCCTAATGAGCATTTACTAACCAAATCGGTGAAATAAACTGTTACTTCAGCCCGTCGGTTTAGTCTGCGATCCTGTTCGTTATCATTTTTCACAATCGGTTTATTTTCGCCAAAATAGCCCAATTCTATAATATTATCATTCATTCCTAATGACACAAGATGTTTTTTCACTTCCCGTGTACGTCTGTCCGACAATTTTATATTATACAAACTATCAGCCGAATTATCCGTATGACCTATAATTTTAATTTTTTGAATATTAGCATTACTCAGCAAATCGATTTCCAACTTTATTAATTTGCGATTGACATCTTTAAGTTCCGACTTATTCAAGTTAAAATACACATTAAAGGTCTTTGTGTGCTGCGCAATTAATTCCGACAACATCGCAACATAAAATAACATCAAAAAACAAGTCAACTTGTACATAACTAATTCTCAATAATTTACAGCAATAAAAATGCAACAATCGAATCATTAATTCTTCTAATCGTCGCCAAATATAATAATTTTAAAATAAATATACTAATTTTGGCAAAGGGGTATGTGGCACCGCTTGGCAGCGCAAGCAAAGCCTGCTCGTACCCAATGTCGAAGAATTTCCCGTGCACATTGCCTGCGGCAGCCTTTCGGTAGCCGAAATTGTCGTTCCCGTTTTCAACCAACAGGGAGATATAGTTGCTGTACTCGATGTAGATAGTGATTACTTCAACGTGCTCGACAAAACAGACGTTTTGTATCTGGAGAAAATTTGC
>DYSC01000144.1 GCA_020726365.1 Porphyromonas sp. | reverse complement strand
ATTGTATTAATGTAGAAAGCTAAAAACTAGATAGTTACAAAAAATAGGTCTAAGGCCTTAATTTTAAATATCAATTTATAATGAAAAAGTTATTCGTACTCTTATTTTTTCTGACATCACTTCTTCTGTTAGATTTGTCAGCTTGTACTACTGCAATTATTTCTGGAAAATACACCAAGAACGGTCGTCCGATGATATGGAAAAATCGTGATACTTGGGCTTTAAAAAATCACGTGAGATATTTTACAGGATTTAAATACGAGTTTATGGGCTTAGTCAATTCGCAAGATTCATTGGGAAAAAGTGTTTGGATTGGAGTAAATAAAGTCGGATTTGCTATTATGAATTCGGCATCGTATAACCTAAATGTGGGCGACAACGATAAACTCACCGGTTTGGAAGGTCAAGTTATTAAAGATGCTTTAGCCAATTGCAAAACTTTAGCCGATTTCGAATCGTATTTGGATAGTTTACCCAAACCGACTGGCTTAGAAGCTAATTTTGGTGTAATTGACGCCGATGGTGGTGCCGCATACTACGAGACTAATAATAAAGGATATGTTAAATTTGATGCTAACGATCCCAAAGTTGCTCCATTCGGTTATATTATTAGAGCAAATTATTCGCATACCGGTCAACTTGGCGTAGGGAGTGGTTACATCAGGTACAACACTGCAAACGAGTTGTTTTATGGACAACAATCTACGGTTGGGCTTACGCCTCAATTTATTGAACAAAATGTAACCAAGGGACTGGGCCATTTTTTGACCAAAGAGGATTTATTCCAACAATACGGCAATCTTAATCCCGGCGTTGTGAAATACGCTCACTTTTTAGATTATATACCACGAACAGGCTCGTCTTCATCAGTTGTTGTCGAAGGGGTAATGCCTGGCGAAAATCCAAATTTGTGTGCTATGTGGTCCGATGTGGGCTTCCCATTGTCCAGCATAGTTGTGCCTACCTTTTTTGCTGATAATGTGGCATTGCCATATGTAACAACCTACAAAAGCGAAATAAAAGACGCTCCAGTTTGTAATGCCGCTTTGCAACTTAAAAATGAACAAATATTAAATATTCGTTGGGGCGAAAAAGACGACCATTACATTAATGTGAATGCCTTAGCCAATAATCAAAATACAGGCATTAGACAAATTATTAAAACGTACGAAGACGAAATTTATCGTAAAGCTAATATTTTAAATAATAAACAGAGGAACGAAGGCAAGGTCAATGTCAACGAAGTAAAAGCTTTTTATAAATGGATGGACGATTATATCAAAGAACTTTACAAAAAAGAATTTGAAATCGAAATTTAAGGTCTTCGATCTGTTTCTTGTAACTGGCTATACATCAAACTTCTATACTAATGGAATCCGACATTATATCGTTCTTCGTACTTAATAATTTTTGTTAATTAATCTCCAGATATGAAATATCTAAATTTAGTCTTGGCAATAGGGTTTTTTCTTTATGTTCCTTTTTTGTTTGGTGTTGTAAATAATCAAACAACGGGACGTAACGGTAAAATTAGGGTTGGAGTATATAATGGTTCTGGTGCAGGTGAGATAAGCGTAATAGAAACTATCGAAGCATTAAAAATAGATAGTGGAATTATCCCATCCGAAATTTCGGCTGCCGATATTATGAGTGGAAAACTCGACGACATAGATGCAATTATTTTCCCTGGTGGGAGTGGAAGCCATCAATTAAACAGCATGGGAGATTTGGCTGCCGAAAAAGTAAAAAAAGCTATTTTGGAACAAGGCAAAGGCGTGGTTGGGATTTGTGCAGGAGCTTTTCTGCTGAGTTCAACCCCTGACTATCCCAGTTTGGCACTCGCCGATGTTAAAGTGATAGACAGAGTACATTACGACAGGGGGCGAGGTTTAATAGAATTTGATTTGACCGAAGATGGATATAAAATCTTTCCGGAATTGATTAATAAACCCAAATTTATTCAGTATTTCGATGGACCTATTATGGAGGCCCTCGATAGTAACAAAAGCTTTTCAGAAATTGGGAATTACATTAGTGACATCCACCCAAAAAAAGACTATCCTGCAGGTTTGACCCCACATAAGATATTTATTTATAATCAAACTGCCGGTAAAGGTCGAGTGTTCGCTGTGGGTGGGCATCCAGAATCAACACCAGGAATGCGTTGGATGTTACCTCGTATGATACGCTGGGTAACGCTGTCAGAACAAATAAATTATCCGGAAAAATGGATTGTCCCTCAGAATTATAATAAAGAAATATTATTTGACAGCCATTTGAATAAATTCGAAAAAGATAATTGGTGGAAATTGTTTTCTAATTTCCGAGTAGAAAAAATTAAAGCAATGGATGAACTGTATGCTATTTTTAGCCGTCCTGCGGTTAGATGGAATATCGGACTGTTGCGAGATTCAGACCCTGAGGTTAGAGTACATGCCGCATATTTATTGGCAAAATCGGAATATACGGCCGCAATGATAGATTTGCAAACTGCTTTAAGTCAAGAAACCGACGCCAATGTTAAAAATAAAATACAACAGGCAATCGAAATGCTTAAATATTGATTCCATTATCCCCTTTTGTCAAAGGGTTTGTTTTAAAATGTTTTTTTAAATAACTATAAATTAAATTTACCGAAAATGAAAAATAAACTACTATTTCTAATTGCTTTGATGTTTACATTTTTTGTAGACCAAGCACAAAATTTTAAGGTTCTACTTGTTGATGATGACAACAATACTGTTGAAATCGCTACGGTCGATACCGCGGTGCATCATGCCGGTTATCCTTATTTGGCTGTGGCAGCTTATACGGCTGTGCCAAACTTTGCACAAATGGAACAATACGACATGGTTATTTGGTACACAGGAAACGATGCTTCAATTAATTTATGGAAATCTGATGCAGACGAAAATTCAGTTTACAACGACGCATTAAAACAATTTGCCAAAAATGGTGGCATTGTTTGGGTGGACGGTTTGGATTTTCTGTTTGACGTTGTAGATGCTGCTCCCGATGTTTTTCCTGACGGTAGCTTCATTAAAGATACGCTCGGGATTTCTGATTATCTGTCTCAATCGTATACCTCAGCCGACGGTACCACGGGAGTTCCTCAATTCGATATTTCCGCTGGTAATGTAGTTACCTCATTAGATCCTATTTCTTGGTCTTTTGCTAAACTGTATTATGCCGACGGTTTGGCTATTACTGCCAATGCTCATGCACTTTACGAAATGTTCGAAGGTGGTGGATATGCTTTGGCTGACCAAATTACGGCCCTTTACAATCGAGTCGGTACAGGAACATACATCACATCGGGTATCAGAATCGGAAAAATAAACAATCAAACAAATACCAATTTATTGGTTTCAAGTCTGCTAAATTACTCTGCAAATAACTGGGACACAGAATTTAACAGTATTGCTCCTGTTTCTGCTCAAACTATTACTGTCGGTTCGGACGGGATATCTTTATCTGCCACCGAAAGCGTAGGTTGGGACAGTCGCGAATGGAAATACAGCACAACTTCGGGTAGCGGATATGTTTCATTTACAACTCCCGAAACGGGTAAAACCTATACGCCTAATTTTGCAAGTGCTGGAATTTTTTATGTGGTTTGCGAAACAACCTATGGTTCAACTGTGATTACAAGTAACGAAGTACAAATTAATTCCGAAAATATATCTGTTGATATTTCGGTAGGAAGCATAAGTGGTTCGCCTTTCTATGTTTCTGCGACTAATACTGCAAACATTGATGTTCCATACACAATAACAGGAACGTTCAACGCCGGAAATATTTTTACGGCCTATTTATCTGATGCAACTGGCGATTTTACAAACGAAGTTGCTATCGGAACACTTACCGAAACTGCATCAAGCACTATTAATGCAATAATTGCTGCAGCTTCAACAAGTGGATCGGCATACAGAATAAGAGTAAAAAGCTCAGACCCTGCCGTAACAAGCGACACAACCGCCAATTTTGAAGTAATCAATGTAACAACCAGCATGAGTCCTACTGATATTCAATATAACGAAGTAGGACAAACCGGAAATACACTGTCAGTTACCGAAACGCCGACCGCCACAAGTCGAGAGTGGAAATACAGCACAAC
>DYSC01000143.1:2372-4120 GCA_020726365.1 Porphyromonas sp. | reverse complement strand
CTTTTTTAAACCACAGAAAAAACCTATCTTTGCATACAAATTCAAAGAATTTAAAATTGATATTTAAACAGATAAATATCAGCATCTTAACTCTTTTAAGACGCGGCATTCCAACGTCTCTACTTCTAACTTCTAATTTTATTAAAAACAATGATTCAATTTTTTCAAACTCCTGCCCAACATGTTTTTGTGGTTCAGAGCAAAAGCAATTTGTCGAACGAAGATGTTAGTAAATTAGAATGGCTTTTCAGCGAAGCAAAACTGACGAATCTGTCGAGTATCGAGGGTAACTTCGTCGGTCCGCGCCGCGAAATGATAACTCCATGGAGCACTAATGCCGTTGAAATAACTCAAAATATGGGTATTAGCGGCATTCTTCGTATAGAGGAGTTTCGTTTAATGCCACACACGCCATCTGCTCAGGACGGTTTGGAATACGACCCCATGCTCGAACGCATCTATTCGGATCTGAATCAGGATATTTTTACTATCAATAAACAGCCTGAACCTATTCTGTTTATCGACGATGTGGCGGCTTACAACAATCAGGAAGGGTTGGCTTTAAGCCCCGACGAAATTGAATACCTAAATAATGTCAGCAAAAAAGTAGGTCGAAAACTGACTGATAGTGAGGTTTTTGGTTTTTCGCAGGTAAATTCGGAGCATTGTCGTCATAAAATTTTCAACGGTCAATATGTGATTGATGGCGAAGAAAAAGAATTGACGCTGTTTAAACTTATTCGTAAAACTTCGGAAGAAAACCCCAATAAACTTGTTTCGGCTTACAAAGACAATGTGGCTTTCAATGCCGGACCAAAAATTGAACAATTTGCACCTGCCAGTGGCGATAAACCCGACTTTTTCCAAACAAAAGAAATTGATTCGGTTATTTCACTGAAAGCAGAAACACATAACTTTCCTACAACTGTTGAGCCTTTCAACGGTGCAGCTACTGGTACAGGTGGTGAAATTCGCGACCGCCTCGGTGGTGGAAAAGCGAGTTTACCTATTGCCGGAACAGCTGTGTATATGACTTCGTACCCACGCAACGATAAAAATCGGAGTTGGGAAAATAATATCACTCCGCGCAAATGGTTGTACCAAACGCCGGAACAAATTCTGATTAAAGCTTCGAACGGAGCTTCTGATTTTGGAAATAAATTCGGTCAGCCGCTTATTTGTGGCTCATTAATTACCTTCGAACATCAGGAGAATGACAAGAAATTTGGTTACGATAAAGTAATCATGCTGGCTGGTGGTGTTGGTTTTGGAACTATGCGTGATGCGTTGAAAGGCGATGTGGCTGCCGGCGAAAAAGTAGTGGTTATGGGTGGCGACAACTACCGTATTGGTATGGGTGGAGCTGCTGTATCGTCGGTTCAAACAGGCGAATACGACAATTCGATTGAATTGAATGCCGTACAACGTGCCAACCCCGAAATGCAAAAACGTGTTTCGAACGTTATTCGTACCTTGTCCGAAGCTGAAACAAACCCAATTGTATCCATTCACGATCATGGTGCAGGTGGACACCTCAACTGTTTATCAGAATTGGTTGAAACTACCGGTGGAAAAATCGACATGTCGGCTTTACCGGTGGGTGACCCAACTTTGAGTGCCAAAGAAATTGTAGGTAACGAAAGTCAGGAGCGTATGGGCTTTGTAATTTCCGAAAAAGAAGTAGAGAAAGTACGTGCCATTGCCGAACGCGAACGTGCTCCATTTTATGTGGTAGGTGAAACTACAGG
>DYSC01000143.1:0-2272 GCA_020726365.1 Porphyromonas sp. | reverse complement strand
GAAGATATGTTCGGAAAGCCACCTCGCATGGTGATTACCGACAATACAATTGATGAAAGTTATGCAGCTCCCGAAATTTCGGAAGAAAAACTGCAAAGCTATATCGAAAACGTTTTACAAGTGGAATCGGTAGCTTGTAAAGATTGGTTGACAAACAAAGTAGACCGTTCGGTAACAGGTAAAATTGCCCGCCAGCAATGTGCTGGTGAAATTCAGTTGCCGTTGAACGATTTGGGTGTTGTAGCGCTCGATTTCCGTGGGACAGTGGGTATTGCCACTTCTATCGGACACGCACCATTAGTTGCTATGGCCGATTCGGAAGCCGGCTCAGTAATGGCTATTGCCGAAGCATTGACTAACATTGTGTGGGCACCATTGACCGATGGTTTGGATAGTGTTTCGCTTAGTGCCAACTGGATGTGGCCTTGCAAAAACCCGGGAGAAGATGCTCGATTGTATAAAGCGGTAGAGGCTTGTTCGGATTTTGCTTGTTCACTGGGTATCAATATCCCAACCGGAAAAGACTCACTTTCGATGACTCAGAAATACGGCGATGATAAAGTATTCTCGCCCGGCACAGTGATTATTTCGGCTGGTGCAGAAGTGTCGGACGTGAAGAAAGTAGTTTCACCTGTACTGGTAAACGATGAAAAATCAGCTATTTACTATATTGATTTCTCGTTCGATAGTCACAAATTAGGAGGTTCTGTATTGGCCCAAACGCTGAATAAAATTGGAGACGATGTGCCAACCGTAAAAGATGCTGAATACTTTAAAGCGGCTTTCGACTGTATTCAGGAAATGATTAATAGCCGATTGATTTTAGCTGGTCACGATATTTCGGAAGGTGGCTTGATAACCGCACTGCTCGAAATGTGTTTTGCAAATACAAAAGGGGGTTTGAATGTAAATCTGGATTATATTGCAGAAAACTCATTGGTTACGATGCTTTTTGCCGAAAATCCAGGTGTGCTGATTCAGGTAAAAGACCGCAAAACGGTAGAAAAAATTCTGAACGACAACGGCGTTGGTTTTGCTCGCATTGCCACACCAATTGCCGAACGTCGCTTGGAAATAAACCGCAAAAAAGAAGCTTATTCATTCTCAATTAATGACTTACGCGACCTTTGGTTTAAACCTTCGTATTTGCTCGACCGCAAACAAAGTGGCGAAGTATGTGCACAATCGCGTTACAACAATTATAAAAATCAGCCACTCGAATTTGCTTTCAACCCTTCATTTAAAGGCAAATTATCACAATTTGGTATTTCGCCCGACCGCAAATCAAGTGGTGTAAAAGCGGCTATTGTACGCGATAAAGGAACAAATGGTGAGCGCGAAATGGCTTACGCCTTGTATTTGGCAGGTTTTGATGTGAAAGATGTTCATATGACCGACTTGGCTACAGGTCGTGAAACATTGGAAGACGTAAACATGGCGGTTTTCTGTGGTGGATTTTCGAACTCTGACGTATTAGGTTCTGCCAAAGGTTGGGCAGGAGGTTTTCTTTACAACGAAAATGCAAAATTAGCACTCGATAATTTTTATAAACGAACCGACACATTAAGTCTCGGCGTTTGTAATGGCTGTCAGTTGATGGTGGAATTGGACAGAAGTTCCAGCCCCCTAAATCCCCCGAAGGGGGACTTGAAGAACCAAGTTTCTGAAAATATTATAGACGATGCTAACTTAAAAGCCTCCCTATCGGGGAGGTTTGGTGGGGCTATGATGCTGCACAACGACTCACACAAATTTGAATCGGGCTTTGTAGGTTTAACTATTCCTGAAAACAATTCGGTAATGTTAGGCTCATTAAGTGGAAGCAAATTAGGTGTTTGGGTGGCTCACGGTGAAGGTAAATTCTACTTGCCAAAAGCAGAAAACGAATACAATATCATTGCCAAATACTCGCACGAAGGTTATCCAGCTAATCCGAATGGTTCTGATTATGCAACTGCAGGAATTTGCTCGGCCGATGGTCGCCATTTAGCTATGATGCCGCACCCTGAACGTGCTATTTTCCCGTGGCAATGTGCCAATTACCCAGCTGACCGCCGAAACAGCGACCAAATCACTCCATGGGTAGAAGCGTTTGTAAATGCACGGAGTTGGGTGGAGAAAAACAGTAAATAGTTTAGATCATATAGTATAAGATTTATAGTAACGGCTTCGCAAAAATGTGAAGCCGTTACTATTTAAATTTTCTTACAAAATAAATTAACCCATTTTGCAGCTATCCATTCATAAACTTATAATTTTCAACCACTTCATT
>DYSC01000142.1 GCA_020726365.1 Porphyromonas sp. | reverse complement strand
ATCGAGTTTCATCAACGAATCGTTGTTATACAAATAGTTGTCCTCAAATCCATTGCGCACCACCCGTTCGATATAAACTTTTTTGAGTTGTTCCAACATGCCATCTACATTGTAGGCACTCATATGCGAACCATCTACCGCAATAATGGGGCAGAAATTGAGGAATTCGCCCATTATATCACGGTCTTGTCCGGTAGTTTTACCTGCTTTAGCCGATATTTTAGCTGTTTCGGCTATTACTTTCAGTGTGCGGTCAGGTGCAAAGTCGAACACAAAACATTCTTCTTTTACCCGTCCGTTAATGTTGGCTGGCGTTTGCACACGGAATATGGTTTGCATATAGCCCGAGGCAGAGGTGTTGAATGAGCCGGAGAGCATAAACACGGCAGTCCATGCTTTTACCGAAACGCCTGTGGTGAGTCGTCCACACGAAAGTGTAATGGTGTAGGTTTCGTGCGGATTGTTGCCAATGGCATTTTCTACTTTTTTCAATGCTTCCTGATTGGCTTCTTCTTCGTCGCCATCGCCTGCTACATTTACTATTTGGAAGTGGCTAAATACGGGGTGCGATTGTAGCATGACACTCATGGCACGTGCTTCTTTTACGCCCGGCACCATCCACAGCGAATGGCGGAAGTTATCGCGGTATTCCTGCGTGGCGTAAGGATAATTGCTATGGTCGTCGGCTTTGCAAATCAAATTCAGAAAAGAACGTACATCGTTTTCGTGCAGCAATTTACCCGCTGCGTTTACGCGGAAAAACTCACGGAAATTGAAAGCCACATCTTCGTCCACAAACTGCTTCATCAGTTTGCCAAGGTCGTAGGTAAATATATTCAATCGGGGCAAAGTAGCGTAAGGGTTTGGATCGCCAAAGTGCAAATCATCCCATTCGGTTTTGGCGCGTTGCTCCATCACATAATCCCAAGTGTAGATTTCATCTTCTTTAAAATCGTCGATTCGATTATATGGTGTTCCAGATAGGTGTAGTTCTTTCGTTTCGGGTTTAGCAAGTTCTTTTAATACTGATTTCCCAAGTTCCGTTTGAGTACCTTCGTGGGCTTCGTCCACAATAATAAAATCCCAAGGCGCAGCAAACAATTCGTTGTTTTTGTCAAAGTTGCCACCTACCAATTCGGAGCCACGTAAGTCCTGCATCGAAGCAAAATAAACGTATTTGCTTTCTCCCTTCTTACTTTGGTTTTCGAGTGTGCTAAAATCATCACCATTCGTTTTCGAACCATAGCGATATTCGGGTCGGTCGTAAAATATCTTTCCAAAATCCTCGAACCATCCGGCATCCACCACAGGGCGGTGTGTGAGAATAAGTGTTCGGGCAAAACTCATATCTTTCACCACCTGCAATGCCGAAAGGGTTTTGCCAAAGCGCATTTTGGCATTCCAAAGCATTTGGTTACTTTTCTTGAATTGCTTTTTGGTTTTATCTATCGCATCGTGTTGCTCGGGTCGGAATACAATAGGATTGCGGTCGGTACTTATTTGAGCAATATTCAGCGAATCTTTTCCTGACTTTACTGCTGCAATGGCATTCTTAACTGTTTCGAGGTCGACAACAAACCACTCATTTGCTTTATTTTGTGTGTCGAAAGTTTTTCGTTTAATTCCAGAACGTATCAGTACGTTATGGACTTCTGCATCCGAAAAGGCTTGTATTGTTCCTTTTTGAGCATAAACTGAAACTTCGGTATAAAGTAAATCGTAACTTATACCAGCTGTTTGTGTGTATTGGTTGATGCGTTTTTTTGCAGCCTCATTCAGTGCTTTACTGTTCGGTTCAAGTCCCCATATATTCTCATTGTCGGAAGTAGCTTCCCCAATTTTCAGGCAGCCTTTATGCTCTGCATCGTTGATACGAAAGACATAAATCAGTTTGAGTTTTAATGCCGAAGTGAATTTCATAGGCTATTTATTTATTTTAAACCTAACAGGTTTCAAAAACCTGTTAGGTCTTTGTCAATTTATTTATCTGATATAATAACCACCGTTTTTAGCTGCACCTCTAAATTCAATTTTACCATTATCGACAAGCAGCTTTAAGAAACGCTGTGTGGTTCGTAAACTTTTGTTTAAAGCGTTAGCCAATGCAGGTGCATTCAGTCCGGGCATTGATTGAATGGTCTGAATCATTTTATTTTCGAGGGTATTTACACCGCCAATTATACTTTTATCATTGTCATTTACACCGCCAATTTGAATATTTACACCGCCATTGTTAAGCAGTCGGAGTAAATCCATTTGCGTGGCAATAACTCTATCGGCAATAAATTCTTTGAAAGATACATCATCAACGTGTGCCATCTCTAAAGATGCAATGTACTCATGACGCAACACTGCAGGAATAAGGGCTATACTATATTCGTTACGCAAGAGAGCGAGGTTCATTAGCAAGCGTGAAAGTCGCCCATTACCATCTATAAATGGATGAATAAATACGAATTTTTTGTGAGTCAGTGCGGCAAATTCTACCGGATGAAGTTTTGTTTCCTGTTTATTGAACCAATTCACAAACTTTTTCATTTCGGAAGCTACCTTTTGAGGTGGTGTAACTGGATATTTACTGCCACTTATAAAAACTGCTACTTGCCTGAATTTACCTGCATGTTCAGGGTCAATTTGCTGATAAAAAAGGCGGTGAAGCTCCAACACATCTTGCTCTTCTAAAGTTTTGTTGGTAGCCAACTGAAACAAATAATCGTATGCACGAGCATGTCCAACAGCCTCGTACACATCGCGGAGTGGCTTGCCTTCAATAGTAAGCCCATCTTCAATAACCACTTTGGTTTCCGATTCGGTGAGGCTATTACCTTCTAAGGCATTGCTACTAAACGTAAGCCCTAACCGATAATAATTGCGCAATGACTTTAGCGTTTCCAGTGCCAGAGGTCGCATTGCCAATAATTTTCGGTTATTGATTTCGGCTATTTTGTATTTTGTTTCCATGATTACTTTTTTATCAAATCCACAAATCGTATCTTCCTTCCCTTTTTTCCTGTTTCCAAATCTTTGATGCCCCAGTCTTTAATCAAACAATAAATACCATTGTGTTTATGCATATTGTCGGTTTTGCAACCTTCGCAAACGGTAACTTTTATTTCAATTTCATCAAATAAATTCTTTGTATTTGTTATTTTTTCACCACAACTATTGGGTACAACTCCTTTCAGTCCATCCATTTGCCACACATTCCACGAAATGATATAAGCAATATATTGAATTGATTTCAACAAGGGTTGCTTGCCAAACTTCTGCTCATAGTTTTCGATAAATGTATAAAGCATGGCTTCCCGGGCAAGTAACAAACTATCTCCCTGCCATTCAAAAGCGTAGGTATTTCGGTAAGCTGTTTGAGCAGCTTCGAGCCATTCATCACTTTTATCCACATTTTCACTAATAACACGCAGCTTGCGGTCGAGCAATCCAATGCGTTTATCGATAGGAATAAATTCTCCGGTTGTTGTATCGTAACGGCTGGTAATATAGGGTGCTTCACCGCAAGTCATTTCCATGCGGGTATCTCGTACATAGTGTTTCCATGTTTTACCCTCAGGAAACACAATTTTAGTTGGATTCATTATCCATGTGTGTGTACCATCGGGATTTGTAGTTTCGGTATTAAACACATTTTCGCTTCCAAACCATGCATTATCAATCAAATTATTCTGTGCATTACAAATCCACGAAGGTGTAAAAACTTCTGCCATATCACGTACCCTCGATTGTTGCATTTCTTTATCTTTTTGTACGCGGGGCATTATTACATTTCCTCTGTCGCCTGTAATTAGTTCGGGGAGAATTGGCGCAGCAAAAGCATAACTTTCGCCTAAATAGTGGTAGTTTTCAGTAGCCCAAAAGATGTTTTGTTGGGTTGTATGATCACGTAAAAGCGTTTCCAATACCTCGGGGTACTGCTCACGTATATCATTCTCTTTTATATCAACCAGATTTTCCATTCAGCTAAATTTCCAAAGCTACAAAACTACAAAAAACAATTTACAATTTAGCTTATTTGTTAAATTTATTTTGGATAAATAGAAAAGCTCCTATAGCATCACAAAAAATTCCACAAAGCCCTCAAACCATTGCTATATACTCACGTGTATTTTCCGGTTAAGAACCTGAGACTATCAAAAGTAGAAATAATTAGTTAG
>DYSC01000141.1 GCA_020726365.1 Porphyromonas sp. | reverse complement strand
AACTCCATAACTGAGTCCGTAATATATTTCAACTGCTCCTCACTCAATTCGGTATGCATAGGCAATGACATCACGCATTCACTGAGTTTTTCGGCAACCGGAAAATCTCCCGCTTTGTAGCGCGCATCCTGATATGCTTTTTGCAAATGCAAGGGTACCGGATAATAAATCATGGCCGGAATGCCTTTTTCGTTTAAACGTTTTATTAAACCGGCTCTGTCAACACCATTTAGTTTTAATGTATATTGATGGAAAACATGCGTCGATTTTTCGTTTTGTGTGGGTATAATCAGTTTTTCGGTAGTTGAAAAGGCAGCATTATAATATGCCGCAGCAGCCTGACGGGCAGCAATATAATCGTTCAGAAAACGCAATTTAACCTGCAATACCGCTGCTTGAATGCTGTCTAACCGAGAATTCACACCTACCACATCGTGATAATAGCGCACCACCATACCATGATTTGCAATGGCACGTATACGTGCCGCTAAATCGTCGTTGTTTGTAAAAATAGCTCCACCATCACCAAAGCAACCCAAATTTTTCGAAGGAAAAAACGAGGTACAACCAATATCACCCATACAGCCCGAATGAACCTGTCGACCATCGCTGAACGTATACACCGAACCTATTGATTGACAAGCATCTTCCACTACAAAAAGCTTGTTATCTTCGGCGATTTTCAAAATCTCCTCCATATCAGCATTTTGACCGAATAAATGCACCGGAACAATGGCTTTTGTTTTTGGAGTAATGGCTTTGCGCAACGAATCGAGATTTAAATTAAAAGTATCGAAATCGACATCCACCACCACAGGCATTAATCCAAGCAAGGCAACCACTTCCGCAGTGGCAATAAATGTAAAAGTGGGAGTAATCACCTCATCGCCTGGCTTTAGGCCAAGAGCCATCAGTGCAATTTGCAGCGCATCCGTACCGTTTCCAACCGGAATAACGTGTTTTACATTTAGGTATTTTTCTAAATCAGCCTGAAATTCGTTTACCTTTCCACCTTTAATGAAAGTAGTTGTGTCAATTACTTCCTGAATACCGGCATTAACTTCCGTTCGTATTTTTTCGTATTGACTTGTCAGGTCAACCATTTGTATTTTATTCATATATAGCTATTTACGTTCAATAATATATTCAACTTCGTCGTTTTCGATGCGTACATTCGACAAATATCCGACTTTACTTTCCAACTTAATTTTATGTTTTCCTGAAGTATTTTTGATAATATCGTTGTAATTAATAATTAGCTTCACGTCATTCACCGTAACCATTTTGTAATGTGTAAGTCCTACATTAAATTTAACTTTTACCTGCGCCGGAAATGTGCGAACAATCAACTCGGGCGGACAATTTATTACGTGAACAGGAAAAAGCATTTCCTTTTCAGTAAACATTTCGGCAAAAACACTTAGCTTCACATCTTCGACCGATAAACGAATCTCTTCTGGCTTTATCAACTTTGCCACCAATTGTTTATCTTTGTCTAATTCCAATAATTCAATATACTCTGTTTTAATTTCATGCAACTTGTTGAGCAACCTTTTGGGTCCATAAACTTTTACGGTTGCCGGCTCAATTAAAACGTCGTCGCTCAACATATATTGCTGTGCAGTTTCAATCTTTGCATAAAGCACCACCGGCAATTCTTTAGTAGCTAAGTGCTCATAAATCAATACCAACGAATCCGGTTTAATTTCGATAACTGATGTAGAAGGAAGTAAATATTTTATTAGTCGGGTGCGAATTTCGTCGTTGTTGAAAATAATTTTGCCCCGTTGGTTAAAATTACGATTCAAATCGATGGTGAGCGATTGTAATTTTTTGTCGGAATAAGCAAAGAGATTTAAGCCCTTATCTTTAACAATAATTTTTATGGATTTTACATTCGATTTAGTGATGTCAAATTGCTGAGGCATACCACTATAACGCAACGGAATAGTCAGTTCCGTAGAGCGTTCCTTGTCGAGCATGTTGATAAACCAAAATGCAAAAGCCAGCAATAAAAATACCAAAAAGCTTAAAACATCCTTTGATACTAAGAATGCTTTAAGCTTCGCTAAATAGAGTTTGATAAAGTGCATAATGCAATTTTTCCGACTTAGGGAAAGACATTATTTTACGCCTTCCTGAATTTGTTCTGATGAAGCAAAAACCGAGTTTTTGTCAACTTTAATGCGTACGTTTTCAGCTATTTCGATAGTAACAGTTGTATCTTTAATGTCTTTTACTTTTCCGTAAATTCCACCCGAAGTTACAACTGTATCGCCTGCCTTCATGGCTTCGCGTTGTTTTTTAATATCTTTCTGACGTTTTTGTTGTGGACGAATCATAAAGAAATAAAACACCACAAAAATAAGCACCATCATTAAAATTCCTGAATAGCTGCTTGCTGCACCTGCTGCTGGTGCAGCTGCTTGTAATAAAATACTTAGTAAATTCATTTTTGTTTGTTATTTGTTTTCGTTGCAAATATAATCATTTTTTGTAATTAATCATCACACTTTATTCCCTCTTAGGGTTTAGGAGGCTTTAATTTTATTTTTTATCGCTAAATGTTTTTACTTTAATCAATTTATTCTCTGCTTTTAACTCACTTACAATTTTATCGAGCACACCATTAATAAAAGTACCACTTTTATCAGTACTATATTTTTTTGCAATTTCGATGTATTCGTTCAATGTTACATTTACTGGAATAGTGGGGAAATCCATGATTTCGCTTAATGCCACTTGCATAATGAGTATATCCATAAATGCAATGCGGTCCAAATCCCAGTTGCGTGTATTTTTATCAATAAACTCGCGGTAATTTTCACCATTTTTGAGTGTACCAATAAGTAATTTTTGAGCAAATTCCTCATCTTCCTTATCTTTAAACATGGGTAATAAAGGTTGGCGAGCTCCATTCTCATCTTCAAATCGCTTAATGGTTTTTATTACAAAACTCAAAACCACTTCTACATCGTCCACCCAATAAATGCTCTGTTCTTCAATAGCATTATCAACATCTTCACTTTCGAGCACAATTTTTTTGTAGATTTTGCGCCAAATATCTTTATCAGCGGCATAATCCGAAACAGGAGCCGACATGTAGTTGCTATAAAATTCGTTTTCGGAAATTTCGTCGTATAAACCCTTAATAATTTCAGGATAATTAACCCACGAAAGTTTTTGTTTAGTCAGATATTCATTAAACTGAACATTTTCAGTTAGTTGTTTTACAAAACGATTGTTGATAAAACGGGGATTCGGGTTTAAATCTTCGTGCGAAGGACGTAGTTTGTTTCGATTGTTTTCGATACGTGCAGCTGCGTAATTGGTAATTTCGACCGACAATTGCAACAGCTGAAAATACAAATCGTACGTTCTTTCGATGTTGTGAAACAATTCTTTTTCGGCCATAAGGTGCGTTGCAGCATTGCCTTTGTGGTACGAATACAAGGTCTGAACGACTTTTGTACGGAGTAATTCTCTGTTAATCATAAATATGTTTGAACGCTTTTCAAAATTAAGCTGCAAAGGTACAATTATTTTGGCTTATTGCCAATCTGTAAAGTCAATTTTATTTTGTTTAATTTTTCATGAATCTATGTCAAACCAAATTCTTTTTTGTGAAATCTTTCAAAAAAAAACCTACTTTTTGCATAAAACATTTGACAGAATGAAAAAAAATACTGAAATTTGGGCACTCAACAAAAAATTGTTGTAAAACAGAGATGAATACTGTTCGAAAAAACATTTAAAAAAAGATTTAAAAGTATGGAAGCAGATAAAAGAAAAATCGAACTCGAGAAGAAAGACAATGAAATTATTTTTTCAAAATCGATTAAAGCAGGTAAACGCATTTATTATTTAGATGTAAAGAAAAGCCGTAATGATGATTTATTTTTGGCAATTACCGAAAGTAAAAAAAAGGTTACAGGACAGGACGACGACATACAAGTATCGTACGAAAAACACAAAATTTTCTTGTATAAAGAAGATTTCGACCGCTTTGCCGAAGGATTGGACGAAGTAATTAAGTTTATAAAACAAGAACAAGGTGAGGCTCCACAGCGTCAAGAACGCGTTTACGACAATGAACCAACCAACGACACGAGTAACGAAGAAGCAAAACCAAAAAGCTTTTTCGACCGTTTTAAACTGTAATAAGAAGTTATTTAGTTTGCAGT
>DYSC01000140.1 GCA_020726365.1 Porphyromonas sp. | reverse complement strand
ATAGGAATTAAAATAAATATACGGCAAGACACACCATCCGGAACTATATTCTATACAGAAACACAAACACCAACAACCAACGAAAATGGCTTAATGAGTATCGAAATAGGAAGTGACCCTACGTTTGGTTTAATAGACTGGTCGGCTGGACCGTATTATATCGAAACAAAAGTTGCTGTTGTCCCACCATTAACAACTTACACTATAACAGGAACAACACAATTGTTAAGTGTGCCTTATGCACTATATGCGGCCAATGCGGGAACATGTTCCGGTGGAGGAAGTTTTACTCATTATATTGGAGAATACTATGAGGGAGGTGTTATATTTCACTTGTGGAAAGATAATGCCGGCGTTGAACATGGTCTAATTATAGCGTTAACAGACCAACATAATGGAAGAGCATGGAGTAATGTGTCAACTACGGCAGTGGGTACTTCTGCTCAAAGTTTATGGGATGGTTTAAACAATAGCATTGCGATAATAGGACAATCTACTCATACAAGCAGTGCCGCAAAATTATGTTTGGATTTAGTAAGTGAAGGTCATGCCGATTGGTATTTGCCCAGTATAAAAGAGTTAAATATGCTATGGAATAATTATTACACCGTATTGATATCCTTCTCTCAAATACCTGGTGCTGTACCAATGACAGGTCATTTTTACTGGAGTTCTACCGAACAGTCAAGCGACTTTGCATATTACTACACCTTCTTAAATTATGGAAATCAAGGCTCAGGAGCCGTTGTAAAGACCTCGCAATATGCAATTCGTGCGGTACGGGCGTTTTAAAATAGGTCTCCAATTAGAACTATGTTAAAGTGACTTAAACCACTTAGAACTGTTCAAGTTTCAATCTAATTTATCGACAAGTTTGATTTTAAATGAAATAAAGCTTTTTTTTGTAAATTAAGAATGGGTAGAACTTGGAAAATGAACTGTTAAAATTATTTTTCAGACGACATGTATTGGCGTTTTAAATATTTATATTTGGTAAATAACTAAACAATATTTTTTAGATGAACAAACTGATTGGATTACTTGAAAAAGTTAATAGAATCTATTCCAAATACGATGAAATGGCTCGTGTCTCGGGCGAAAATTTCAACATATTTTCGGTAATGGGTATGGAAACGGACGAGGTTAAAACACACTCGGCCTTTATTGCAGAATTGCTTAATCCACAGGGTTTACATGGGCAGGGAGATGTTTTTCTAAAGCTTTTTGTGGAGATGCTCATCCATAAAGGAAAAGTTAGTAATAACTCAAAGACTCAAATTGAATCATTCAAAACTATAGAATCGAGAAGCTTTGTGGAGTATTCCGTCGGTCCTGTAAATGGAGATAGGGGTGGGCGTATCGATATTTTGGTGCAGGACACCGACGGAAAGGCTATTGTCATCGAAAATAAAATTTATGCTCAAGACCAAAATTTGCAATTGGTACGGTACCATAATGCCTACCCTAAAGCTTTGCTTTTGTATTTGACTTTAAACGGAGACGAACCAAGTGCCAGCAGTAAAGGAGAATTGAATAAAGATGAAGGTTTTTTCATTTTATCGTACCGAAATGATATTTTGGACTGGATGAATCAATGCCACGAAAAATCGGTGAACCAACCGCGACTGCGAGAAACCATCGCACAATATATTTCCTTAATCAAAATTTTAACTGGACAGAGTATGAGCGATCAAGCCAACCGTAAAATCAAAATCTTGATTCTTAAACAAGAACCTGAGCTATTGGATCATATCCATCTATTGATAGAAAATGTGATAGATATTAGAAATGAAGTCCATACATGCGTGTTTAACAATAAAGAGTTAAATCAACGTAAAACTTTAGCACATTGTAATGGATTTTATCTTATTAGGAATATTATTGAAGAAGATAAAGATGGTATTGCTATCAGTTACGATTTGGCTAAGTCAGAAAATGAGGGGCATGACAAAGGTTTAATTAGTAAAGATTGTTACAATCAGCTTGAAGAATTACTAAAACAAAAAATACCAAAAGAAATTACTCCAAAATTTGAAGACTACCATCTGTTTTGGTTTACGCCAAGCCTTTTCGAAAAAGGAAAACTCTTGAATTCCATGAGCTTTTCGACTGTGGTTAAAATATACAAATCAAAAAAAGACATTTTGCTAAAAGAAATTAAATCCGTTGACGAAAGTGTGCTGAAAGCCTTGAATGAATTATGTAAATCAGATTGCGTTTGTGACCAAACCATTCGCAAACAAAATTAAATCCCGCTTATGTCAAAACGAGAATCCATTTCGCGTTACGATCTGATTATCAAATTTCTGCGTAAGAAACAAGCCTCATTCGAAGCTATTTCGGAATTTTTGCAAGAAGAATCTTTCAGGCTAGGCTATCGGTTTGAGTTGTCGAAAAGAACTTTTCAGCGCGACATTCAAGACATTTCGAGTATTTACGGCATTCAGATTAAGTTCAACCGCTCCGCTAAAGTCTATCAAATCGAAAGCGAATATATATCAGATGAAAAAAAGCGTTCGATGGAAGCGTTCGATGTTTTTAATGCACTTAAAATTAGCGAAAATCTGTCGCAATATATTGAGTTCGATAGCCGCAAACCCAAAGGAACCGAGTATTTATTCGATTTGCTATATGCCATTCGAAATAGCCGTCAGATAAGCTTTTTGTACACAAAATTCGATTTGGGGGACGTAAGCTTTCGAACAGTAGACCCTATTAAAATTAAAGAATTTAAAGGCCGTTGGTATTTGATTGCATTTGAGTCTGAGAATCGTCAAATTAAAACTTTTGGCATTGATCGTATGTCCAATCTAATTGTATTGGATTCAAAGCAAAGTAAATCGAATTTAAATCAAACCCTAAGTTTTAAAAATTATTTTGGGATCATTACCAGCAAAATAGATGATCCGCAAGAAGTTATTTTGTCTTTCGATTCGTTTCAGGGACAATTTGTTAAAGCAATGTCATTGCATGCTTCGCAAGAAATCGTTGCCGAAACCGACAAAGCATTACAGGTAAAGTTGAACATCAATATCACATACGATTTTGTGATGGAACTCTTGTCGTACGGGCATTTGGTAAAAGTGCTTTCGCCCGAAAGCTTGAAAACGACTCTGATAAATGAATTGAAAAAGACACTTAAAACATACAGTAATAGCAAAATATAAAAACAGATTGCACGTGATAACTTATTATATTTTTATAGGTGCTTGGGCAAACGCTATATTGGAGTGGTCAAGGGATCAATCTATCGGTATAGTTGGCACTAGGTTCGAAGAAGAACTTTTGCATCAAATTCAACTAAAAGACGACTATTTAATTGCTCAAAATTCAATTGAAAACATACTTGATAGTATATTGTCAAAATTTAGATTATTTCAGAAAAAAGAATGTTCCGGTGCATTCAAATTGATTTTGGTTTTTCATGCAGCCAATGAGGTCAATTTTGAAATTGTTAAAAAAATTGAGTTTTTGCTCGAAAAACAAGATGTGCCTACCGAACTATTAGCCGTTTTGCCATTTACCTACGAAGGAAAGAAATCGGTCGATCGAGCTGAAAAAGTTAGAATAAACTTACTTGATAAGCAGAATGTCAGTTTTTTAGACCCAAAAAACTTTAATTTAAACGATAAGTCAACGGTCAACGATTCTTTTGAGGCATTATACAATGCGTTTGCAGAATTTGCCGAAGCACGCAAAAAAGTAAAATCTTCCCATTAATCAGGTAGATTTTACTTCGTTTAATAATATTTTGAAAAAGGGAATTAAAATATCCCCACCGAAACGCCGAGCTTCATGCCGAGCAAAATCCAGCTTTTGGTATTTTCGAATGGTTCGTTATAAATTACCGTTTGCGAAATGGCAGCGTTTATGCCCCAAAACCATACGATTAACAGAATTCGATTCATTGTAATTTGATATTTAGGGAAAGGATTGCAACAATTATTGAAATCAAAATTAAACACATCAAATTAAAATCGCAATACGAAAATCTTCGTATTTGATTATTCGTGAAAAATATGAATATTATAACATGATTTTGATGCAAAACAATTCGGAACGGATGCAATTTCGCTACTTATACCAAAAACACCTTCAAATGACCGATATAAACCGACTCTCTTTCCATTTTTTTTGCATTAAAATTAATTCATATAGTGCACACTATACAAAGAAATTTTGCTTTGTATAGC
>DYSC01000032.1 GCA_020726365.1 Porphyromonas sp. | reverse complement strand
AAAGAAATAAATAAAATTGGGAAAGAATATAGAGAACGAATATATAAAGAATACCTTGGAATGAATATTTCAGATATTCAAGAAAGAATATTATAACAACATAATAAAATACCGTCAAAAGGTGCAGTAGAATTTTGGAATTTTCTATGCGATTAAGATGCTTTTCAAGATTTATTAGGCAATAAAAATTAAAAACGTGATGGATAATAAATTGTTAAATTATTATAAAAGTGAAAATTATCTCTTTCAAATTGTAGCAAATCTGAACTTTAAAATTTTTGAAATTTTCTCCAAGCATATAAATTCAGAAACTTATTCGTGTATTACAAATCTTAATTATTTAATTTCGCAATTTGAGGAAAATTTCTCTGAAAATAATTTGTATTATGACTCTACTTGGCTAATAAATTCGGTTGAAAGTTTAAAGCTAATCAACCAGAAAGCAACTGGTTTACTTACCGATAATATTTTTATTAAATACTTAGAACAAGGATTAGATAAAGATAGAGAGATTGGCGGTTGGAACTCCGATTATCGTTTTAATATAGCTTAGAAAATTTAAATATCAAACTTATATTACCAACTTTTATATAACAAAAATATCAAATGCACTTTTTTTTAAAAAAAATACTGACAATTTTCTTTCTTCTAATTAATATTGCATTTAGTGGTAATGCTCAATCCGTTAAAGAGCTCGAAGCGCAGCGGAAGCAAGCGTTAAAAACCCTTGAGACGACCAACAAAATGCTTAACGAGACGAAGAAGTCGCAAAAAAGTTCGCTGACAAAGCTGACTATTATTAGCAAAAATATTAACGAACGTAAATCGTTGATAAAAAACATTACGACCGAAATTGGTGCATTGGATAGTGAGGTCGACAGATTAAATCGGGAAAAACGGATGTTGGAAAACCGCTTGACAATTCTGAAAAAAGACTATGCTCGCATGGTGCAACAGGCGCACGAAAACCGCAGCGTGTATGCTAAAATCATGTTTGTACTTTCGGCCGAAACCTTCGACCAATCGTACCGACGATTACGCTATTTAAGCGAATTTCAGGAATATCGCAAAACGCAGGTTCGAAAAATTGAAGGTGTAAAAACACAAATTGTAGCCAAAAGCGATAGCTTGCAACAAAATAAAAAGACCAAAGTGGTTGTAGTGAAGCAAAAGCAAGAAGAGACTGTAAAACTCACCAAAGATGAACAGAAAGTAAAAGTTCAGCTCAACGATTTGAAAAAGAAAGAAAGTAAACTCCGCGCAGACCTAAAAGTACAACAAAAAAAGGCAGCAGCTGTGAATGCAAAAATTCAGCAATTGATTGCTGCCGAGATAAAAAAAGCGGAAGCCAAACGTGCGGCAGAAAAGCAAAAACAATTGTTGACACAAAAGGCATTAGAAGCTAAAAAGGCAGCCGAAGCTAAACGTGCCGAAGAGCAACGAAAACAATTAGCAGCCCAAAAAGCTGCAGAAACCCGCAGACTTGCCGAAGAAAGGAGCAAAACAGAAAAAACAAAAGAAGCAAAAGCTGAAGAAAAAGCAGCAGTAAAAGCCGAAGAAATAGCCAAAGCAGAAGCCAAAGAAGCGGCAACAGAAGCAAAAAAGGCAGAAGAAATTGCTGTAAAAGAAGCTAAAATACCAACTAAAACATCCACCAATACATCGGCTTTATCGTTACTTACAAAAGAAGAAACTCTGATTTCAGGTAATTTTGCTGCCAACAGAGGCCGATTGCCATGGCCAACTTCCAATGGATATATTAGCGGACATTTTGGGGTACAGACGCATCCGGTTTTGAAGCACGTAACCACCAATAATAAAGGTGTTTACATACAAGCGCCTGCAGGTACAAATGTGCGGGCTATATTCGACGGAAAAGTAACGCAAATATTTTATATTCAGGGAAATAACGGCGTAATTATTCAGCATGGAAATTACCGCACGGTGTATGCCAACCTTTCGGCTATTTATGTACGCGAAGGTCAAACTGTTGATGCCAAACAGAGTATTGGTAAAATTTATACCGATTCGGACAACGATAACAAAACAGAACTTTATTTTCAGATTTATAATGGGCGCGATGTAATGAACCCCGAAAGTTGGATAGCAAAGTAAGTATGGAAGAACAAATTATCACACAGTCAGTTGATTACGGCGATAGCAATATTATTACGCTCGAAGGATTAGAGCATGTACGTCGCCGCCCGGGAATGTATATTGGCAAGTTAGGCGATGGAACACATTCCGACGACGGAATTTATGTGCTTCTCAAAGAAGTACTCGATAACTGTATCGACGAATATCGCATGGGCGAAGGTCGGTCGGTGGAAGTGAAAGTGAAAGATGGACATGTAGAAGTGCGCGACCATGGACGCGGTATTCCGTTGGGCAAAATGATTGAGGCTGTGTCGGTTATGAATACCGGCGGGAAATACGATTCCAAAGCGTTTAAAAAATCGGTTGGACTTAATGGCGTGGGTACTAAAGCAGTGAATGCGCTTTCGGCTACATTTATTGTGCAAAGTTTTCGGGAAGGGAAATCGCGTAGAGCGGAATTTGGTGAAGGTAAATTGGTGAATGATGGCGGTATAATTGACGACAGCACTTCCGAGCGTGGAACATACATATATTTTGAGCCAGATAACAAACTTTTTAATGATTACGCATACAAAGAAGAGTTTATCGAAACCATGCTACGCAATTTTGCATATCTCAATACCGGACTGACGATAAATTTCAATGGGGGGAAAATTTTGTCGAAAAATGGGTTACTCGATTTGTTGAACGAAAACATGACCTCCGATCCTTTGTATCCGATAATTCATCTCAAAGGCGAGGATATTGAAATTGCATTTACGCATAGCGACCAATACGGTGAAGAATATTATTCGTTTGTAAACGGACAACATACCACGCAGGGCGGAACGCACCAAAGTGCTTTTCGCGAAGCAGTGGCACGAACTATCAAAGAATTCTACAATAAAAATCAGGAAGTTACCGATATTCGCAACGGTATTATCGCCGCTGTTGCCATCAGTGTAGAGGAGCCGGTTTTCGAAAGCCAGACCAAAACCAAACTCGGTTCACGCGATATGTCGCCCACAGGCGGACTTTCGGTGAATAAGTTTATTTCCGATTTCCTGAAAAAAGAACTAGATAATTTCTTACACCGTAATCCCGACACTTCGGCTACTATGTTGCAGAAAATTCAGGATTCGGAAAAAGAGCGTAAAGCCATTGCCGGAGTTACCAAACTGGCGCGCGAACGTGCAAAAAAAGTGAATCTCCACAATAAAAAATTGCGCGATTGCCGAGCACATTACAACGATACGCTCACAAAGGACGAAGCGAAAAATACAGCTATCATAAATTCTAGTATTTTTATTACCGAGGGCGATTCGGCAAGTGGTTCGATTACCAAAAGCAGGGATGTAAATACGCAAGCCGTGTTTAGTTTGCGAGGCAAACCACTTAATAGTTACGGATTGACAAAAAAAATTGTGTACGAAAACGAAGAATTTAATCTACTGCAAGCAGCATTAAATATTGAAGAAGGAATTGAAGGCTTGCGCTACAATAAAGTAATTGTAGCTACCGATGCCGATGTGGACGGTATGCATATTCGTTTGCTGCTTATCACTTTCTTCTTGCAGTTCTTCCCCGATTTAATTAAAAAAGGTCACGTTTATATTCTTCAAACGCCTTTGTTTCGTGTTCGCAACAAAAAAGAAACTGTTTATTGCTATTCCGACGAAGAACGATTGGCAGCTATTGCCAAATTAGGTGCAAATCCGGAAATCACTCGTTTCAAAGGCTTGGGTGAAATTTCACCCGACGAGTTTCAGCATTTTATAGGCAAAGACATGCGCCTCGACCAGGTTACGCTCAAAAAAGAAGATGCTGTGCACGATTTGCTGTCATTCTATATGGGCAAAAACACCTCCGACCGTCAGAACTTTATTATCGAAAATTTGGTAGTGGAAGAGGATGTGTAAACTGCCCCCTAACCCCCTGAAGGAGGAATAAGATAGAATACATGGAGTTTAAACTTACTTTGAAATAAATGAATTTAGCGAATTTAGCAACACAGATTCAGCAAACGTCGCAAATAATGCAGCAAAGTGCATTGGTTGCAGTAAATGCAAATTTAACCATTCGATTTGAAAATTGATGAATTCTCGCACGAACATTACGGACAATTAAAAACCTACGTAAAATATTACAAAAAAGAAGTAATGCGTGTCGATGACAATCCGCCTGTTGGAATTTTATTGGTAACAGATAAAGACAATGCGTTGGTTGAATTCGCAACTGCAGATAGCGATAAGGATATTTTTATCTCAAAATACCTTTTAGAACTGCCAAGTAAAGAAAAGCTGATTAACTTTATCAAAGCCGAAATTTCAAAAATCGAATGAATCCAAGCACCACTATTCCAACTCAAGGCGTAAAATACGCCGGTTCAAAGCTGAAAATAATTCCGTATATTATGGAAATAATGGCGGAGTTAGGCGATGTGCATTCGGTGCTGGATGGGTTTAGTGGATCCACACGAGTGGCACAGGCTTTTGCTCAGCAAGGTTACAAAACAACTGCAAATGATGTGTCGGCATGGTCGGAGGTGTTTGCAACCTGTTATTTGAAATCGGAAAAGCCAGATAGTTTTTACAGAGAAATAATTGACCATTTGAACGGGTTGACGGGCTACGATGGTTGGTTTACCGAATATTACGGAGGTGAAGAAGCCGCTGTAAAACGACCATTTCAGGCAAAAAATTCCCGCAAATTAGATGCTATTCGTGATGCTATTGACAGATTGAATTTGGCTTGGGAAGATAAATGTGTATTGCTGACCAGTTTGATGTTGGCGTTAGATAAAGTAGATAGCACGCTCGGGCATTTTGTAGCTTATTTATCGGATTGGTCGCCACGCTCGTACAAAGATTTGAAACTTGAACTGCCCAAACGATTTGCTCACAGTGGAAATAATCAGGTAATTAAAGCAGATATTTTTGATACTATTTCGAAAAATGAATACGATTTTGTGTATTTCGACCCGCCTTATGGTTCGAATAACGAAAAAATGCCTCCAAGCCGTGTGCGGTATAACTCGTATTACCATATTTGGACAACTGTAATTCAGAATGATAAACCCAATATTTTCGGGAAAGCCAATCGCCGCGAAGACTCGCGCGATGGCGTTCAGGGTTCTGTTTTCGAAGAATTTAGGAAAGATAGCGATGGGCATTTTATAGCTATGAAAGCGTTGGGTAATTTAATTCGAAAAACTCGTTCGCATTATATTTTACTTTCGTACAGTTCGGGCGGCAAGGCTACCAAAGGCGAGCTGAATGATATAATTTCCGATTCAGGTAAATTACTCAAAGCCATCGAAATAGATTACAAAAAAAATGTAATGGGCAATATGCGTTGGACAAACGAATGGATTAACAGCGATGGTAAATACCACGAATATTTGTTTTTGATGGAAAAATATTAAAAAAGACAATAGAGCCAAAAGTCTTTTTAATGGTTCGACTGATTCAGAAAAAATCATCTATATTTGTAACCTGTTTCAAAAAAAATAAGAACTACGAATATGAACGAAATTATTTGTCCCAATTGCAACAAGGCTTTTAAGGTAGATGAGGCTGGATTTGCGAACATTCTGAAACAAGTGCGCGACCGTCAGTTCGACGAAGAACTGCGCAGCCGACTCGCCATTGCCGATAAGGAAAAGGAAAATGCCGTGAAATTAGCAGAAGCTAATCTTCGTAATTCGATACAGGATGCATTGGCACGCAAAGAGCAGGAAATTGCCGAGCTGAAAGCTAAAAATCAGTTGGCGCTCACACAGCAGTTAAGTCAAAAAGAGAGAGAAATTGCCGAAATGAAAGCACGTGTAGAAAAGGCTGAGGTGGAAAAGGCACTTTCGATAGCACAAGCTGTTCAGCGGGTAGAAAAAGAACGCGACGAACTGGCTAATAACATTCGGAATAAAGAAATTGAGAAACAGCTTCTCGAAAAATCGTTGCTCGAAAAATATGCTGCCGAGCTGCGCACCAAAGACGATATTATCCGACTGAAAGACGAAGAAATTGCGCTGCGCAAAGACATGAAAATGCGGCTTTCGACCAAAATGTTGGGCGAAACCCTGGAGCAACATTGCGAAACAGAATTCAATAAACTGCGCTCCACGGCTTTTCAGAAAGCGTATTTCGAAAAAGACAACGATGCCCGCACCGGCAGCAAAGGCGATTTTATATACCGCGAAACGGACGATGCAGGTAATGAACTTATTTCTATTATGTTCGAAATGAAAAACGAAGGCGACGAAACGGCTACCAAGAAACACAACGAAGATTTTTTGAGGGAACTGGACAAAGACCGCACCGAAAAACGATGTGAATATGCTGTATTGGTGTCGCTGCTCGAGGTCGAAAGTGAGCTTTATAATACAGGTATTGTGGATGTGTCGCACAAATATCCGAAAATGTATGTGGTTCGTCCACAGTTTTTTATACCCATCATTACCTTGCTGCGCAACGCTTCCCTCAACTCTATGCAATACAAAGCCGAGTTGGCTCAGATTCGCAATCAGAACATCGATATTACCCGCTTCGAGGAAAAGATTAACGAATTCCGCGATGGTTTTGCTCGTAACTACGACCTTGCCAGCCGCAAGTTTAAAACCGCTATCGAAGAAATTGACAAAACTATCGACCATTTGTACAAAACCAAAGAAGCCCTGCTTTCGTCGGAAAACAACCTTCGATTGGCTAACAACAAAGCCGAAGATTTAACGGTGAAAAAACTCACGCAAGGCAACCCAACCATGAAAGCTCAGTTTGACGAATTAGCCCATAATGCCAATGCTGTTTAAAAAACAATAAATAACAACATTTATTTTTTCTCTTTCACCAAATATACAGCTGTTGGCAGGTGGTCGCTATAGCCATTGAGCCAAATTCCACCAGCATGGGTGCGCAAAGGTATACCTTTGTAGCGTCCCTCTTGCTGAATCAGAAAGTCGCGATAAAAAACCTCACTTTTCCAGTAGTGTAGTTTCTTTTCGTCGCCATTAATTAGCTCGTGCGAAAGTATAATTTGGTCGAACAGGTTCCATTGATTGTTGTACGACAGCGAACCAATTCCTTTTTCTAAAGTTTTCCAAAATACATTGTAAAGTTCTTTAGGAGCAACTTCCGAAGCCTCTTTTTTGGCATCGAGTATCGTAGCACAACTTTCGTTTGTCGGGTCATCGTTCAGGTCGCCCATTACGATTACTTTTGCTTTGGCATCAACACCGAAAAGCGAATCTACAATTGATCGCGTAAGTTTTGCTGCTTCAACACGTTTGGGGCGGGAGTGCTCTTCACCACCCCAACGCGATGGCCAGTGGTTTACAATTACGTGTACTTTTTCGCCCATCAAATACCCACTTACCATCAATTGGTCGCGTGTCAAAAATGTTGTATCGTCGGTACGTAAGCGGTACGATTTGCTGTTCGAAACCGTAAACAAACGTGGGTTATAGAGCAATCCCACATCCACACCACGGCGGTCGGGGCTATCGTAATGCACAATCTGATACGAGCGCGCAGCTATGGCTGGTTGTTCCACCAAATCTTCGAGCACCGAACGGTTCTCAATTTCCGAAACGCCCAAAATAGCTGCGCCAACAGGTGTAATGTCGGTGCCGATTTGTGAAATGGTGTACGACATGTTTTTCAGTTTTGCTTTGTACTTCATACCACCCCATTTATACGAACCCTCAGGCAAAAACTCCGCATCGTTGTTTGGTCCGTCTATGGTGTCGAACAGGTTTTCGAGATTATAAAAAGCTACGCAAGCCACTTCTACATTTTTGGTTGCCTCATTACCTGTTGTTTTTGTTTTATCCGAAGCCTTACACGAAGCAGCTGATAGTAAAACTATTAAGCTAAATAATAACTGTTTTCTCATATTGAATTTTTTTTTAAATATTTTGTACTAATAAAAAAGGGTAGCAAAGGTGAGAAAAATTACTCAAATCCGAAAGCATTTACATAAATATGCAGAAATTTTAATACAAAATTCTTTTGGGCTGGAGTTTATCCCGATTACTATTTGGACTCTTGTACCGCCGAAATACGGCGGCACGCCGCTGCAATCCCTCACGCTCCCTGCAACGCAGCAAGTGCAGTGCGCACAATTTGTAGCTATTCGAAAGTCAGTAGCAGTTAAACCTGTAGATAAAATTTCAGAGCTACAAATCGAACTCATTAACCAATCGTTGGCCGAGTTGCATACCTACAAAAAACGAACAGATAAGCCCCGAAACAGAATTGGGTTTATTACGAAATAGCTTTAGTGAAAAGCGAGTTTCATGACTTTTTCAACTATCTTTGTGCTGTAAAAAATTGAAAAACAAATATGTCCGAAAAAATCCGTTTAAATAAGTTTATCAGCGATAGTGGAATGTGTTCGCGGCGGCAGGCCGATAAGTTTATTGAATCGGGACACGTTATGGTGAATGGTCGGCGTGCCGAAATAGGTGCCATGGTTTCCAAACACGACAAAGTGCTTGTTAGTGGTAATCCTGTGGAACTGAAAGCCGACGACGAGTTTCTGATTATGGCTTTTAATAAACCGGTTGGCATAATAAGCACTACCGAAATTGGCGTACGCGATTCGATTATCGATTATATTGGCTACCACGAGCGTATAGTACCCATTGGCAGGCTCGACAAGGATTCGCAGGGGCTTATTTTCCTTACCAACAATGGCGATATTGTAAACAAAATACTTCGTGCCGGCAACAAACACGAAAAAGAATACCTTGTAACAGTTGATAAACTTGTAACCGACGATTTTATCCGGCGCATGGCAAACGGTGTACCTATTTTGGGTGAAATGACCAAAAAGTGCAAGGTGGCAAAAGAGTCGGTTTACTCATTTCGTATTACACTCATTCAGGGGCTTAATCGTCAGATTCGACGCATGTGTGAGTATTTTGGCTACGAAGTAGTGAAGCTCGAGCGTATTCGCATTATGAATATTACGCTAAAGGGAATTCCTACTGGCGAGTGGCGTTTACTTACCGATAGTGAAATACAGCAAATTTCGAAAGCAATTGCCAACTCTACGAGCGAGCCAAAGCTGGCATCCAAAAAACCAACATCGTCAGACAAAGCGCCGGTTTCTAAAACCCACAAGCCGGCAAACGCCAACCATCGCCAACCCGCAAAGTCAGCAAAACCGGCTTCGGAACCTCGTATTGGCAAATCGCGCGATAACCGTAGTGCTGCCACAAATTCTTCGGCTCGAAAATCATCGCACAGCCGAAATACCCGTCCATCAACAGGTACCAGAGGAGGAAAACGATAGATTGAAAATTATTTAAAAAAAAATCACCAAAAACTTTTTGTTTGTATAAATAATTACACTATATTTGACCCGAATAAATAAACATTTAATAACCTTTTTTTAAACACGTATTTAAATTATGTCTGTAAACAAAGTAATTCTTGTTGGAAATGTGGGAAAAGATCCCGAAGTTCGCTATCTTGAGAAAGAACTTGCAGTAGCCAATTTCACACTTGCTACTACCGATCGTGCCTATACGCTTCAGAATGGCACACAAGTACCTGAACGCACCGAATGGCACAATATCGTTGCTTGGCGCGGATTGGCTACTTTAGCCGAAAAGTATATCAAAAAAGGGTCTCAGATTTATGTAGAGGGAAAAATTCAATCCCGTGCTTACGAAAAGGACGGAATTAAACGTTATTTCACCGAAATTTATGCCGATTCAATTCAGTTGTTAGGACGAAAACCCGAAAGTAGCGAAGCACCGGATGCTTCAGTAGCTGCGCCTGCTCCCGATATGCAGGCTCCTACTCCGTCAGTCGACGATCTTCCATTCTGATTAAGAACCTGAAAAAATTAATCCCCGCAAAACTTGAAACTTGCGGGGATTTTTGTATGTTTTGGATTGAAATTGTTTTATTTGGCATGCTGTTGTTTATTAGTTAACAATAAATGATTGAAAATCTCAAATTTACAGTTAGTTATCGTAGAGATTTTTACCAAACATCTTTTTCCAATCCCTACATCAAACCCACCTTTATATTCTGCTCGAAAGGAGTATTCGGCAGATACGGTTCGGGGAGCCCGTGCTTCCGTCGGTTATTTTATTATCCTTTACGTTTCATAAACCTTTTCAAATTTCGATTGTTATGTTTTGTATAATTTAAATACAAATCAATTTCGAAAAATATTAACAACAAAAAAGATTTAAAATTATGGAAGATGACCCAGTAATTTGTACATGTTTGGACATGACAAGAAGTGAAATTTTAGACGGTATACGCAAACACAAATGTAAAACAGTAGAAGAGGTAGGCGATGCTATTGAAGCAGGTGCCGTGTGTGGTAGCTGTATCGACGATATTCAGGAAATACTCGACGAAGAAAATGCTTAATTAAAATTACAACTTCAAAAAAGGGAAATACAATATTGTGTTTCCCTTTCTTATGTCCAGCTGTTCTAATAATGACTCTAATTGGATCTTACACCATCCACGGAAACCGGAAACAATCCTCGTTGAATAGCGCATAATCGGCATTTCCGTTTACAGCAAAGGTTTTAATTTCCCTGGCATCTTTCAGAATTTCCCGCGCAACCACAATGGTCGAACCCGATTTTATGCGGTCATCCACCAACAGTATTTTCTTGTCTTTAAAATCAAAATCGACAGGTTGTAGCAGTTTCGGACGTTCGTAGCGTGGACGTTGATTTTCGTCTTTGAAATTTATCCGCAACACCTTCACTTCCAACTGCAAACGCTGATTCAAAATTCCGGTCGGCACCAATCCACCGTTGGCAATAGCTACTATCAAATCAAACGTTTCGTCGATTCCAATTTCGGCAAAGCGCTGCATGATTTCGGGAAAAGTTCGTGAGTTCATGTGTACATAAAGTTTACTCACAAAAATACTATTATTATTTACGAACTACAAAATATTTTGAGTAAATTTCAATTTAAAGAAAAAATGATATAAAATGATGTTTTGTAAAATAGTTAACCCAACTTTCCAAACCTCACCAACCAAACGTTAAATAACAGTTAAAAATGCAGTGATTTTAGGTAGTTTCATAGTTGATTTCACCAGCCAATAATTGTAAGTTATTGAAATTCAGTATTCGTTATTTTCTGAAATCGTTTTGTAGTACCCCAGTATTTTGGCAGTTTGGTTTGAAATACAGAACTTTGTGGCATGCATTTCGACTTATCAGTACGCCGCATCCCAGATACAAAAATGCCCGCTGGACAGCATATTTGCCTGTTTAGCAATGAGTCCTAGTTAATGGGTGGAAAGTTGGGTTAATAACTTCTGTTTTTTTTAAGTTGTGTACATATTATAAATTTCATAACTTTGCACTAAAATAAGCTACCCTTTAATTCCTTTCTGGAGTTGATGGTAAAAACTATAAAACAATAATGATTAGTTATCAAGCCCTTACACTTCGAGTATGTGGTATTGCTCGCCATGTTGGTCGCTTTGTGGCCGAAGAGCGTAACACTTTCGACGATAGCAAAATTGAGGTTAAAGGCGTACACGATTTGGTGAGCTATGTGGACAAAACCGCCGAAATTCGTATTATCAACGAGTTGCAGCTCTTACTCCCCGAAGCCGGATTTATTGCCGAAGAAGGCACAAACAGCACACGTGGCGAACGCTACAATTGGGTTATCGACCCGCTCGATGGCACTACCAATTACATTCACAGACTACCTATTTATTCGGTTAGCATTGCGCTTATCGATGGAAATGAACCTGTGCTTGGTGTGGTGTACGAAGTGGGGCACAACGAATGCTTTTACGCTTGGAAAGGGGGCGGAGCTTTCCTTGACGAGCAATTAATTCGGGTTTCCGACCGTTCCGAAATTGGAAATGCTTTGTTGGCTACCGGCTTTCCTTATTCCGATTTTAGCCGAATGGATGCGTATGTCGAAATGTTTAAATGGGCAATGACCAATGCGCGAGGCGTTCGTCGATTAGGTTCAGCCGCTGCCGATTTGGCTTACGTTGCCTGCGGGCGTTTCGATGCCTTTTGGGAATATGACCTCAAACCTTGGGATGTAGCTGCTGGTGCAATTATAGTTACCGAGGCTGGTGGCAAAGTAACCGACTATAAAGGTGGTTCGGATTATTTGTTTGGGCGCGAAATTGTAGCTACCAACTCCATTATCGAATTGCCGCTCTGATTGCTTTTAATTATTGTTATTTTAATTCACTCAAATGAACAAACCGACAATTTATTCATTCAACTATTGTCAAATTATCCATTAATAATTAACCATTTATCATTAATAATTAACCATTTGTAAGTTATGACTTTATACCCCAAATTAATTTTCGATGCCCTCGAACATGTGCGCTATCCAGGCACGGGTAAGGACATTGTTTCGTCAGGAATGATTAAAGACGACCTTCGTATCGAAGGAAATAAAATCTCATTCAGTCTTGTTTTCGACAAATCAAACGACCCTTTCGCAAAATCGGTTGTAAAAGCTGCCGAGCAAGCAATTCTTACTTATATAGCCGATGATATTGATATTAAAGGCAATATCAGTGTGGAAATGAAAGAAGCTCCAAAGCCCAAAGTTGTTTCCGTTTTACCCGATGTTAAAAATATTATTGCTGTTTTTTCTGGCAAAGGTGGCGTAGGTAAATCAACTGTCTCGTCCAATTTAGCCATCTCGCTTGCTGCACTTGGCTACAAAGTAGGTTTGTTGGATGCAGATATTCACGGTCCATCGATGCCAAAAATGTTTGGTGTGGAAGATGCCCGTCCTCAAATGGAAGATATAAATGGGAAGGAATATTTGATTCCGATTGAAAAATATGGAGTGAAAATGCTCTCCATTGGCTTCTTTGTAGACCCAAACAATGCGCTTGTTTGGCGAGGATCCATGGCAAGCAACGCTTTAAAGCAATTGATAACCGATGCTTATTGGGATAAATTAGATTATTTTGTAATGGACTTACCGCCAGGCACAGGCGACATTCATCTTACTTTAGTACAAACTATGGGCATCACGGGTTCGGTAATTGTAACTACCCCACAAGATGTGGCTTTAGCCGATGCGCGTAAAGGTGTAAATATGTTTACCAACGATAAAATTAATGTGCCTGTATTGGGCTTAATCGAAAATATGGCTTGGTTTACCCCCGACGAATTGCCTGATAATAAGTATTATATATTTGGCAAAGAAGGAGGAAAACGGTTATCAGAAGAGTTAAATATCCCGCTTTTAGGTCAAATACCTATCGTACAAAGTATACGCGAACATGGAGATGCAGGTCGGCCAATTGCCTGTGAACAAGACAGCGTTTCGGGTATAGCTTTTCGTGAGTTAGCAATTCAATTGGTTAAAAAAATTGATGACCGAAACCGAAATATGGAAGCAACCAAAAAAGTAGAGATGCAAAATTAAAAAATTAGTATTTTGATAAATAAATATTGATTAAAAAAATAATTATAAACAGAACCAAATGTATAATAATTACATTTGGTTCTGTTTTTTTTATGCAACAGGTTTACAAGTGAATTACAAAGTTATATCGAAATTTATCACTGTTGAATTTTACAAATAAAAAAAACAAACAATATTGAATCAAACTATTTGAAACCAAAAACATATACACAAATAATATTGCACATAGTATATTTATATGTAATATTTTTCTACAAAATAAATCATAAAAATTTTCCTATTCGACTGTTAACAAGTATATATTCTATAATTACACAAATATCGTGAATAGAATTCAATATTAATTGCATTTTTCAGCAATACAATATAATTACTCTATAACACTGATATACATATTTTTACATGATATACAAAACCATATTGTAATATCATGTAATACAGTTATATTATAAATATAGCTGTATTAAAAATAATTTAATTATTTTTGTGATATTTATATAATGGGTGAATTGCATCTATTAGAAAATCAGTTTAAAATCAAATTGAATAATTTTGTGGCATATAATCTTGAGGAGCAAAAATTATAATTTTCCCATTACTCCAAAACAACTACCTCTAAAAGAAATATAATATTCTGAATTTAAATTATATAGCAAACAAATAAGCACATCTGTTTCAACAAAAGGCATGAAAAAAATAATTTTAATTATTTTAATTTTACTACCAACAATAATATTTTCTCAGGAAAAGAAAATATCTCGTTGGTCATTTATGCCTGAATACGGATATAATGTTTTTGATGGCGATATCAATCAGGATCTGTTTAACGTCATTCCAACATCTTTTCGTGATATAACTTTCGGAGCAAATATTGAATACGCTTTAACTCCAATTTGGGGACTTGGCATCGATGGGTATTATTTTCCACTACGTGCTAGAAACAACAACCCGACATCTATATCAATAAATACAAATCTATATAATACCAATTTTTTAACCACTATAAATTTTACACGTCTTATTTTTCCAAATACGAAATCAAAACTGTTTGTTTTAGGGTCATTAGGTATTGGAATGGCATATTATGAATATAATTTGTTTTACTATCCAAGTAATATCCCAATTCAAAAAGAAGATAATTTTTCCGGTACTTTAATTCGTACCCAAAACGAGAATGGTGTTATGGATAATGGCATAAGTATTTCAGTCCCTGTAACTTTTTCTTTCGAATACAACTTTAGCAAACCTTTTGCCATAGGTGCAAAAGTACAATACAGGTCTTATGCAAAGGACAATTTAGAAGGAGTTGCTGCTTTAAATTGGTCGGGTGTTACCAACGATTATATTGGTGCCGGAACGGTGTATTTACGTTACAAATTTAATTCGATTAAGCGAAACCATTTACGTAACATGACTATGAAACAATGGGAGCCCGAAGAGAGTTTGGCACTTATTGCCGACCTAAAAAAAGACCTCGCCGGACTAAAGAACAGAATAGATACTGTTGAGAAAAAGGTGAAAGACTTAACTCCACGTGTACAGAAATTGGAAGACATGATAAATAACGTAGGACCGGATTCAGACAATGATGGGGTTATAGACTTACGCGATTTAGATCCTAACACGCCTGCAAATACAGTGGTTGACTTTTACGGAAAAACATTACCTATACAAGTTGCTGAAAAAGAAAAAGGAAAAAAATCAGACATTCCGAACTACATTGATGATATACTTGGGGTATATTTTGATTTCGACCGTACCGAATTAGATGACGATGCGCTTATAACAATCAGAAAAATAGCCACCCGAATGCAAAAAGACACTTCGCTTTTGGTAGAAGTAAGGGGCTACTGCGACTTCCTCGGTGATGTTACATACAACGAAAAATTAAGTTTAAGACGTTCGGAAAGAGTAAAAAAAGAATTGGTAAAGGTATGGGGGATTGATGCTGATAAAATTATTGCTAACGGGAAAGGTAAAATAATTCAACCTCAAATTCAGTACCGTCCAAACAGACGATGTGACTTCTTTTTTAGCAACGACATTGTAGATGTTCTTAACCATTAAAATAATACATAATAATACTTCAATACCAGCAACTGTGGGCATTTTTTCTAAAATATAAAAAGGGCATGCCCCGTTTCTACAAAACTTTGATCATTTATGCGACCAACAATAATTGATTTTTTAAACGAGAGTGTTGAAAAATACGCCAACAATCCTTTTTTATGGGAAAAGGGCGATAAAGGTTACCAACCAACTACTTATGCAGAAATAAAAGAGCAAGCACACACTTTAGCTGCCGGATTGATAAAATTAGGAGTCAAACAAGGCGATAAAGTTGCGTTACTTTCCGAAGGTAGGAATGCGTGGATAATCGGCGAATTAGGAATTTTGCATGCAGGTGCCATAAACGTTCCATTGTCTATTAAATTAGAAGAAAGCAACGATTTAATTTTCAGACTTATACATTCCGAAGCTAAATACATATTAGTATCAGGTAATCAGTTAAAAAAAATCAGAACCATTGCAGCAGCGTTACCAGACATTAAAAATGTGGTAATTTTCGACCAACAAATTGACTATGAGGCAAAAGAAATACCATTAGCTCAATTGTTGAATTGGGGAAAAGGAATATTAACTAAAAACCCTGAATACGTAAATGCGATAGCTTCTAAAATAAAACCCGACGACTTAGCCAATATCAGCTACACCTCTGGCACAACTGCCGACCCCAAAGGAATTATGCTCACTCACCGCAACTATACCGCCAATGTGGAGCAAGCATTGACTTTAATGAGCATCCCTCCCACCTACCGTACTTTAATAATTTTGCCGTTAGACCATTGTTTTGCACATGTAGCCGGCTTTTATAGCTTTATGGCAACAGGAGCAAGCGTAGCCACTGTGCAAGCAGGTAAAACCGGAATGGAAACACTCAAAAATATTCCGATAAATATTAAGGAAATACAACCCGACTTGTTGCTGAGTGTACCAGCGTTAGCAAAAAGTTTCAAAAAAAATATCGAAACAAGCATAAAATCTAAAGGGGCTGTTGTAAATTGGTTATTCAACACTGCCTTAAATATGGCTTATTCTTACAACAAAGAAGGACACAATAAAGGGGAAGGATTCCAATTTTGGAAAAAACCCCTTCTAAACTTATTCGATAAAATATTATTTACAAAAGTGCGCGAAGGTTTTGGTGGCAAATTGAAATTCTTCATTGGAGGTGGCGCATTGCTCGATATTGATTTACAACGATTTTATTATGCTATCGGTATGCCTATGTTTCAAGGTTATGGACTAAGTGAAGCTACACCCATTATATCATCCAATGGATTGGAACGCCATAAATTGGGTTCATCCGGCTATTTAGTTAAGCCAATGGAATTAAAAATTTGCGATACCGATGGAAATACATTACCGAATGGTCAAAAGGGCGAAATTGTAATAAAAGGCGAAAATGTAATGGCCGGCTATTACAAAAACAAAAAAACAACTGCCGAAACGATTAAAGATGGATGGCTACACACAGGTGATATGGGTTATATGGATGCGGATGGTTTTTTGTATGTGGTAGGTCGCTTCAAAAGTTTATTAATTGGTAGCGATGGCGAAAAATACAGTCCGGAAGGAATTGAAGAGTCGTTAGCCGATAATTCGCACTTTATCGATCAGGTTATTTTGCACAACAATCAGGATGCATACACAACCGCCCTGATTGTGCCAAACAAAGAAGCATTAAAACGCTACGTACATCGTAAACATCCTTCGATGGATTGGAGCACTAAAGAAGCCAAAGAATTAGCTCTTAATAAGCTACAACGTGAAATTAACGAATACCGAAAGGGAGGCAAATTCGAAGGCGCGTTTCCTGAACGCTGGCTACCGGCAGCCATAGCAGTTATTGGTGAACCTTTTACCGAGCAAAATGGTTTAGTAAACAGCACCATGAAAGTGATTCGTGGAAAAGTAGAAGAACGCTATGCCGACCGAATTGCAAAACTCTATGAAGCTGGAGGAAAAGATATTATCAGTAACGAAAATATTGAGGCATTGAGTTAAAACTCAAGATTACTTTCTCGACCTCACCCCAACCACTTTCCTTGAGGAGAGGGGAGTAAGAAATGAATTTTTGAAAAAAACAACTCTATTTGCAATTATTCTTTTTTAAAATTTAATACATGAAGCAACTCATTTTTTTAGTATTATTCCTTCCAATTATTGGAATAATAGCTCAGGAAAAAACATCCCGCGAACTTAGTGGAGGTATTGTACTGCAAAAAACTCAAAATTTATATATCGAGAATGGTGTAGGTTTGGATTATACTTGCGACCGTCTACTAAAAAAGAAAATTCACATCAAAGGTACCTATCTTTCGAGCCGGCTTGGTAGTGCAGTAGGCTCAAATGCGATTAAACAAGATTATTTTATATTGGGTGCCGATTATCGTTTTTTCTCGGATAAGCCATTGCAATTGCTTGCCGGATTAAATACAGGACTTTTTACCGCTGATTACGAAGATGCCATTTTCGACGATTTACCATCCACTTCTTTATTATTAGCTATCGAAACCGGATTGAATTATAAATTCAAACAAATTCCGCTGTCCGCATCATTAACCATTGGTTATAATGTTCGAAATGGAAATGGTGTAGATATTCCCGGCTCACTTTTTCCTGTATTTTATAAAGTTGGATTTATGTATCGTTTTGATAATCTGTTTAATAAATAAAATATGATAACAAGATATTTCTATATAATATTGACCATAATATTATTTATTGGGTGTAATCCTACTCCTGAAATTGATAATGCTACCATGCTCGATGGTGATCAAATTTTTGATGCGTCCTTAGACAATCCTGCAGATTATTTAATTTCAGCAAGTATTCCTAATCCTACAGACACCGAAAAAAACAAGCCTGTAATTATTTGTGCTCACGGTTATTCGGCAAGTACATTTGAGTGGGACGAGTTCAGAGAGATAGCTGAAAGCAAGCAAACCTTTTACGTTTCGCAGGTGCTTTTGGGAGGACATGGGCGAGACTATACAGCATTTAAAGTAGCAACATGGGAAAATTGGCAACAATCGATAAAAGATGAATATAAAAAACTGTCGGACAAAGGATTTCGCAATATTTATCTTGCTGGCTCTTCAACCGGCGCTCCACTTATTGTCAACATGGTTAGTTCGGGTTACTTTGATAATTTCATAAAGCCAAAAGGGATTTATCTTATCGATCCGATTGTTGTTTCGTCGAACAAAACGCTTACAATGGTTGGATTACTTGGTCCTATATTGGGTTATACAACATCTGTTCTTGAAAGTGGCGAGGCGGGGAAATGGTATGTTTATCGACCTCAGGAATCGTTAAAGCAATTGATGGAATTGATTGATTTAACTCGTAAAAATTTGCAAACAGGAATTGTTTTGTCAATTGGCACCGAACTCAAAATTTACAAAAGTAAAATTGATGCTACTGCCGACCCGGTTAGTGCTGTATTGCTTTATAAAGGATTAAAAACTGCTGACGGGGAAAATGTAGATATAGAGATGGTAAATTCTGATATTCATGTATTTACACGGCTTAGAGGTAGGAATACAACCACGGCTAAAGATACTCTAAATCAGCAAGCTGCATTTGCCGATATGGAAATGCGCATGTTAGACTAAACCAAAATTCCTGCTCCAGCGCGAATTACTTCAGATTCGTCGCCTGTGCAATCAATTATGGTTGAATGCTCCATGCCGCCAAAGCCTGCATCAATCACTAATTCAACCTGATGTCCAAATTTTTCTTCAATCAGTTCGGGGTCGGTAATGTATTCAGTTGTGTCTTCGTCGGTAAAAATGGAGCTTACCATAAGTGGGTTTCCCAGCTCCTGAACGAGATGCAAGGCAATATTATTTGCCGGAATACGAATGCCGACAGTTTTCCGGTTTTTAAAAAGCTTGGGTAGTCGGTTGCTCCCGGGAAGAATAAATGTAAATGCACCTGGCAGATTACGTTTCATCAATTTGAATGATTTGTCGTCCATTTTGGCATATTCACTTACTTCGCTCAACTCATGGCAAATAAACGAAAGGTTAGCCCGTCGCATGTCATGGTTTTTAATTTTTGCGATAAACTCTACTCCCGCATTGTTGAAAATATCGCAGGCAAAAGCATATACAGTGTCTGTAGGAATAATAATTACCCCTCCGCTACGAACAACAGCCACTATTCGTCGGATTTCAGCTGCATTCGGATTGTCATCGTATAGTTTTATGAGCATATTTTTTAGAGAATCAAGA